>NZ_VOJB01000073.1:160693-198997 GCF_007910085.1 Klebsiella sp. ME-303
TACTGTTCAGGCTGCCATTGATTACATCAACGGCCACCAGGCGTAAGTGAACATCTCCAGGCGGTCACTCGACCGCCTGAGTTTTATCCATATTTTGTCCCACAAGAATCTATTTTCCCTCCCTGGAGGACAACCGTGTCTAAGCGTCGTGTAGTTGTGACCGGACTGGGCATGTTGTCTCCTGTCGGCAATACCGTAGAGTCTACCTGGAAAGCTCTCCTTGCCGGTCAGAGTGGCATCAGCCTGATCGACCATTTCGATACTAGCGCCTATGCAACGAAATTTGCTGGCTTAGTAAAGGATTTTAACTGTGATGACTTCATCTCGCGTAAAGAACAGCGCAAGATGGACGCCTTCATTCAATATGGAATTGTCGCTGGCATTCAGGCCATGCAGGATTCTGGCCTTGAAGTGACGGAAGAGAATGCTACCCGCATCGGTGCCGCTATTGGTTCCGGTATTGGCGGACTTGGCCTTATCGAAGAAAACCACAGTTCGCTGGTAAAAGGCGGACCGCGTAAGATCAGCCCGTTCTTTGTTCCTTCCACAATCGTTAACATGGTGGCCGGGCATCTGACCATCATGTTTGGTCTGCGTGGACCAAGCATTTCCATCGCGACCGCTTGCACCTCTGGCGTCCACAATATTGGTCACGCAGCGCGCGTTATCGCTTATGGCGATGCTGACGCAATGGTTGCCGGTGGCGCAGAAAAAGCCAGTACTCCTCTGGGCGTAGGCGGCTTTGGTGCAGCACGAGCGCTCTCCACGCGCAATGACAACCCGCAGGCGGCAAGCCGTCCATGGGATAAAGAGCGTGATGGTTTCGTACTGGGCGACGGCGCAGGCATGGTCGTGCTGGAAGAGTACGAACACGCGAAAAAACGCGGCGCGAAAATCTATGCGGAAATCGTCGGTTTTGGTATGAGCAGCGATGCCTACCATATGACTTCACCGCCGGAAGATGGCGCTGGCGCAGCGCTGGCGATGGTTAACGCTATTCGCGACGCGGGCATTGAAGCAAGCCAGATTGGCTACGTCAACGCCCACGGCACCTCTACGCCGGCAGGCGATAAAGCAGAAGCGCAGGCGGTGAAATCCGTCTTCGGTGACGCTGCCAGCCGCGTCATGGTCAGCTCGACTAAGTCAATGACCGGCCACCTGCTGGGCGCCGCGGGCGCAGTAGAGTCTATCTACTCCATCCTCGCGCTGCGCGATCGGGCGGTTCCGCCAACCATCAACCTGGATAACCCGGATGACGGTTGCGATCTGGACTTCGTTCCGCACGAAGCGCGTCAGGTTAGCGATCTGGAGTATACCCTGTGTAACTCCTTCGGCTTCGGCGGCACTAACGGCTCGCTAATCTTTAAAAGGGTGTGATGCGCGCCTGACGCCACGCCTTTGCTGACGTCAATGCTCATCGAAAAACTGGCCCGCTCGTCGGGCCTTTTTTTATTCAGTTTTCTCCGCTTGTTCAATGTATCTCCTCCTGCGAAACTAACCGGCCAGCGATAAGGAGACTTTTATGTATTTGATAAATGGCGCTGAAAGTGAAACGCTTGCGGTGAACGATCGCAGCGTTCAGTTCGGCGATGGCTGCTTTACCACGGCGCGCATCGTCAGAGGCCGGGTTCAGCTGCTGTCAGCCCATCTGGCCCGCCTGCAGAAGGCCTGTGAACAGCTCTTTATCCCCTACGACGACTGGGCGCTATTAGCGCAGGAGATGGCGCATCTGGCGCAGCCCCATCAGGATGGCGTGCTGAAGGTCATCATCACGCGCGGGGCGGGGGGGCGCGGATACAGCGCTGCCGGCTGCGTGAATCCCGTGAGAATCCTCAGCGTATCGCCCTGGCCGGAGCACTATCTTCGCTGGCGCGAGGAGGGGATCTCCGTGACGTTGAGCCCCGTCAGGCTGGGACGCAATCCCTCGCTCGCCGGCCTCAAACACCTTAATCGGCTGGAGCAGGTGCTGATTCGTTCTCATCTTGAGCAGACGGACGCCGATGAAGCGCTGGTCCTTGACAGCGACGGGTGGCTTACGGAATGCTGTGCCGCGAACTTATTCTGGCGTAAAGGATCCGACGTCTTTACCCCGCGCCTCGATCGGGCGGGGGTCAACGGTATTATGCGCCAGTACATTCTCGCTAAGCTGGCACCATCGCCGTTTCGCGTTGTCGAAGCCACCATGCGCCCCGAGGCGTTACGCGAAGCCGACGAGGTCCTTGTCTGTAACGCATTAATGCCGCTGGTGCCTGTTCGCCGCTGGAACGATAAACGTTGGTCCACGCGCGAGCTTTATCATTTTTTAGCCCCCTTGTGTGAGCTGTCTGATTAGCCATGAAGAAAATGTTACGTTTCATTCTGCTGTTGGTGGTGGTGCTGGGCATCGCCGCAGGCATCGGTATGTGGAAAGTTCGCCAGCTGGCGGACAGTAAGTTACTGATTAAAGAAGAGACCATCTTTACCCTTGAGGCCGGAACGGGGCGCCTGGCGCTTGGGCAACAGCTGTATAGCGATAAAGTCATTAACCGCCCTCGGGTGTTCCAGTGGCTGCTGCGCATCAAGCCTGAGCTGTCCCACTTTAAAGCCGGGACCTATCGCTTTACGCCTGATATGACGGTACGCCAGATGCTGCAGCTGCTGGCCAGCGGTAAAGAGGCGCAGTTTCCGCTGCGCTTCGTTGAAGGTATGCGGGTGAGTGACTACCTGCGTCAGCTGCGCGATGCGCCTTACGTCAAGCATACGCTGGCGGATGATAGCTATGAAACTGTGGCGAAGGCCCTTGAACTGGAACATCCCGATTGGGTCGAAGGCTGGTTCTGGCCGGATACCTGGATGTATACCGCCAATACCAGCGATGTGGCGATCCTTAAGCGCGCGCATCAGAAGATGGTTGCCGCGGTCGATAAAGCCTGGGAAGGGCGGATGGAGAATCTGCCGTATCATGATAAGAATCAGCTGCTGACGATGGCCTCTATCATTGAAAAAGAGACGGCGCTGCCGGAAGAGCGCGACCGCGTCGCATCGGTATTTATTAATCGTTTACGTATCGGCATGCGTCTGCAAACCGATCCCACCGTGATTTACGGGATGGGGGAGAGTTATAATGGCAAATTGACGCGTAAAGACCTGGAAACGCCGACCGCTTACAATACCTATGCCATTAACGGTATGCCGCCCGGACCCATCGCCGCACCGGGCGAGGCCTCGCTGAACGCCGCCGCGCATCCGGCGAAAACGCCGTATCTTTATTTTGTCGCGGACGGCAAGGGCGGGCATACGTTTAACACCAACCTGGCCAGCCATAACCGCTCGGTTCAGGATTATTTGAAAGTACTTAAGGAAAAAAATGCGCAGTAACTATATCGTCATCGAGGGCCTGGAGGGCGCAGGGAAAACCACCGCGCGTGAATGTGTGGTAGAGACGCTAAAACAGCTGGGCGTTAGCGATATGGTGTTTACCCGCGAACCGGGCGGCACCATTCTGGCCGAGAAGCTGCGCAGCCTGGTGCTGGATATTCAGTCCACCGGCGATGAAGTGATTAATGATAAAGCGGAAGTGCTGATGTTTTACGCGGCGCGCGTACAGCTGGTAGAGACGGTGATTAAACCCGCTCTGGCGCGCGGTCAATGGGTCATTGGCGATCGTCACGATCTCTCTACCCAGGCCTATCAGGGCGGCGGTCGCGGTATCGACCAGACGATGCTGGCGACCCTGCGTGACGCGGTACTGGGAGACTTTCGTCCCCATCTGACGCTTTATCTTGATGTGACTCCGGAGGTGGGCCTGAAGCGCGCCCGCGCCCGCGGCGAACTTGACCGAATTGAGCAGGAGTCGCTGGATTTCTTTAATCGAACTCGCGCGCGCTACCTTGAACTGGCGGCGCAGGATCCCACCATCCGTACCGTTGACGCCACCCAGCCGCTGGAGGCCGTCGAGCGCGACATCCGTGCGGTGGTCAATCAGTGGGTTGCGGAGCAACTCCCATGAAATGGTATCCGTGGTTACGCCCGCCCTTTGAACAGCTGGTTGCCAGCTATCAGGCGGGACGGGGCCACCATGCGCTGATGGTCCAGGCGCTGCCGGGCATGGGGAGCGATGCGCTGATTTACGCGCTTTGTCGCTTTCTGATGTGCCGCCAGCCGGAAGGGCATAAAAGCTGCGGTCATTGCCACAGCTGTCAGCTGATGCAGGCCGGTACCCATCCTGATTATTATGCGTTGACCCCGGAAAAGGGGAAGAGCTCGCTCGGGATCGATGCCGTGCGCGAGGTGAGCGAAAAGCTTTATGAGCACGCCCGGCTTGGCGGCGCGAAGGTGGTGTGGATAGGCGATGCCGCTATGCTGACGGATGCGGCGGCAAACGCGCTGCTGAAAACGCTGGAGGAGCCGCCGGAGAATACCTGGTTCTTCCTGGCCTGTCAGGAGCCAGCGCGCCTGCTGGCAACGCTGCGCAGCCGCTGTCGTTTGTATCACCTTGCTCCGCCTTCAGAACGCTACGCGCTGGCGTGGTTAGAGCGGGAAGTGACGATGTCACAAGACGCGCTGCTCGCGGCGCTGCGGCTGAGCGCCAACGCGCCAGCGGCAGCGCTGGATCTGCTGCAGGATTCTCACTGGGCACCGCGCCAGCAGCTTTGTCAGATCCTGGGTAATATTTTAACTCACGGCGACTGGCTGACGCTGTTGCCGATTTTGAACCATGAACAGGCAGCGATTCGCCTGCACTGGCTGGCATCGCTGCTGGTCGATGCGCAAAAAAGGCAGCAGGGGATTACGCTTATCAGCAATCCGGACGCCTGGCCACTGGTCAATCAGCTGGCCGCTGCGCTGCCGGCGGCGCGCCTGCAGGCGATTGCGCGTGACGTCAGCGCCTGCCGCGAACAGCTGTTGAGCGTTGTCGGCATTAATCGCGAACTGCTGCTAACCGAGCGCCTTCTGCGCTGGGAACATTACCTGCAACCCGGGGCGGTTCTTCCCGTATCCCACCTCTGAGAGAGACATCATGTTTTTAGTCGACTCCCATTGCCATCTCGATGGCCTGGATTATCAAACGCTGCATAAAGATGTGGACGATGTACTGGCAAAGGCTTCCGCGCGCGATGTGAAATTTTGCCTGGCGGTGGCGACGACGCTGCCGGGATACCGCGGTATGCGCGAGCTGGTGGGGCAGCGTCACGACGTCGTTTTTTCCTGCGGCGTCCATCCGTTAAACCAGGATGAAGAGTATGACGTTGAAGAGCTGCGCAAACTCGCAGCAGAGGACGGCGTCGTCGCGATGGGCGAGACCGGGCTCGATTATTTCTACACGCCGGAAACAAAAGCGCGTCAGCAGGCGTCGTTTCGCGATCATATCCGTATAGGCCGGGAGCTGAATAAGCCGGTTATTGTTCACACCCGCGATGCCCGCGCCGATACGCTGGAAATTTTACGCGAAGAAAAAGTGACGGATTGCGGTGGCGTACTACACTGTTTCACTGAGGATAGGGAGACAGCGGGTAAGCTGCTGGATATGGGGTTCTATATCTCGTTTTCCGGCATTGTGACGTTCCGTAATGCGGAGCAGCTTCGCGATGCTGCGCGCTATGTACCTCTCGATCGCCTGCTGGTGGAGACCGATTCGCCGTATCTGGCGCCGGTACCGCATCGCGGCAAAGAGAACCAGCCGGCAATGGTCCGGGACGTCGCCGAGTATATGGCGGTCCTCAAGGGCGTATCGCTGGAGCAGCTGGCACAACAGACGACTGAAAATTTCGCGACGCTTTTTCATATTGACCCCTCCCGGCTGCAACCTCTCTGATATTGCTTATTATTTTAAGGCTCGTAATTAATAGCTAAAGCGAGTAAAGTTCACCGCCACAAATGGGGCGGTGAAGGTTTTTTGGCAACATTCAGACACGACTTATGTAAATCAATGTCAGTTTTTAATGGGTGTCTGATTGAAACGTGATAGCCGTCAAACAATCATCCCGGTAATTATTTTACTCTGTGTAATAAATAAAGGGCGCTTAGATGTCCTGTCCACGGCGCGGTTCTCCCCCCGGGCCAATGCGTGAAAACGTAAAAAAGCACCAAATACTCAGGAGCACTCTCAATTATGTTTAAGAATGCATTTGCTAACCTGCAGAAGGTCGGTAAATCGCTGATGCTGCCGGTATCCGTACTGCCTATCGCAGGTATCCTGCTGGGCGTCGGTTCCGCAAACTTCAGCTGGCTGCCAGCCGTAGTTTCCCACGTCATGGCGGAAGCGGGCGGTTCGGTCTTCGCTAACATGCCGCTGATTTTTGCTATCGGTGTCGCACTTGGCTTCACCAATAACGACGGCGTATCCGCTCTGGCATCGGTCGTCGCTTACGGCATCATGGTGAAAACCATGGCCGTGGTTGCACCTCTGGTTCTGCATTTACCTGCTGAAGAGATTGCGGCTAAACACCTGGCGGATACCGGCGTCCTCGGCGGTATCATCTCCGGTGCTATCGCAGCCTACATGTTCAACCGCTTCTATCGCATTAAGCTGCCTGAGTATCTGGGCTTCTTTGCGGGCAAGCGTTTTGTGCCAATTATCTCCGGCCTGGCAGCGATCTTCACTGGCGTGATCCTGTCCTTTATCTGGCCGCCGATCGGTACCGCAATCCAGACTTTCTCCCAGTGGGCCGCTTACCAGAACCCGGTTGTTGCGTTCGGTATCTACGGCTTCATTGAGCGCTGCCTGGTGCCGTTTGGTCTGCACCACATCTGGAACGTTCCTTTCCAGATGCAGATTGGTGAATACACCAACGCAGCAGGTCAGGTCTTCCACGGTGATATTCCGCGCTATATGGCAGGCGACCCGACTGCGGGCAAACTGTCCGGCGGCTTCCTGTTCAAAATGTACGGTCTGCCGGCCGCCGCTATCGCTATCTGGCACTCTGCTAAACCAGAAAACCGCGCGAAAGTGGGCGGTATCATGATCTCCGCAGCGCTGACCTCGTTCCTGACCGGTATTACCGAGCCGATCGAGTTCTCGTTCATGTTCGTTGCGCCGATCCTGTACATCATCCACGCGATTCTGGCAGGTCTGGCCTTCCCGATCTGTATCCTGCTGGGTATGCGTGACGGTACGTCGTTCTCTCACGGCCTGATCGACTTCATCGTTCTGTCTGGCAACAGCAGCAAGCTGTGGCTGTTCCCGATCGTCGGTATCTGCTACGCGATTGTTTACTACGTGGTGTTCCGCGTGCTGATCAAAGCGCTGGATCTGAAAACCCCGGGTCGTGAAGACGCCACCGAAGACAGCAAAGCTGGCGCGACCAGCGAAATGGCTCCGGCTCTGATTGCCGCGTTCGGCGGTAAAGAGAACATTACTAACCTCGACGCATGTATCACTCGTCTGCGCGTGAGCGTGGCGGATGTGGCGAAAGTTGATCAGGCTGGCCTGAAAAAACTGGGTGCCGCAGGCGTGGTTGTTGCAGGTTCAGGCGTTCAGGCTATTTTCGGTACCAAATCCGATAACCTGAAAACTGAAATGGATGAATACATCCGCAACAGCTAAGTTGTGATATGGGGAGACTAAGGCAGCCTACGGGCTGCCTTTTTTAATGGCCGCAGGCGTTAAAAGCGCGCCCGCGGCTTTCGTCACGTTAAGCAGAGATCAGAACTGATAGCTGGCCGTAATGCTGACGTTGCGCGGTTCGCCGTAGACGATGGAACCATCGATGTTGGTGTCGTAGGTTTTGTCGAACAGGTTATTGACGTTACCCTGCACAGCAAAATTTTTAGTGACCTGGTAGCGAGTGAACACATCCACCAGCGCGTAGCTGCCTTGTTCCGCACGGAACGTCCCGTACGGCGTCGCGGTATCTTTATACACCCGGTTCTGCCAGTTAACGCCGCCGCCGACGGTCAGTTCAGGCATTACCGGCAGACGGTAGCGGGTGAACAGCTTGACGCTGGTACGCGGCAGGTTGGGATTCACCGCATTGCCTTCATTGTCTTCAGCGACAAAACGCGTCGCCCCAAAGGTCATCTGCCAGTTATCGGTAATCGCCCCGTTGATTTCGAACTCCACCCCTTTGCTTACGGTACCGTCGACGGTTTTATAGGCTGCTTCTCCGTTACTGCCGGGGATTTGCCCGCCGGTCGCCTGGCCGAGGTTATCCTGCTCGATGCGGAATAGGGCGAGCGTCGTCGTTAACCGGCTGTCCATCCAGTCCGACTTCAGGCCCACTTCATAGTTGTTTCCGGTAACCGGGGTCAGGTATTTACCGGAACTATCGCGCTTATTCTGCGGCTGGAAGACCGAGGTATAGCTGGTGTAGGCCGACCAGCTGTCGTTGATGTCGTAAACCAGCCCGGCGTACGGGGTGGTATGGTTTTTCTCCATCGTGTAGGTCAGCGTCTCGATGCTCCAGTTGTTATAGCGGACGCCAAGAATCAGATGCAGCGGGTCAAGCAGGGAAAAACGCGTCGCCGCGTACAGCGACTTCATTCGCGTGGTATCGTCCTGCGCCAGGCTCTGCGGGCCCCAGCTGGTTTCCGGGAATGTCGCGCTATTGAAGCCATAGAAGTTGCCAACTTCATCGGGGAAGACGTTTGCCCACGAACTGAAATAGCGGTTGTTTTGTTTACTGTAGCTGGTGCCGATCATCAGGTTGTGCTGGCGACCAAACAGGTCGTAGCCGCCGTCGGCGAACAGGTCAACGGCGTCGACTTTACGTTTGCCGCTATTCCAGCCGGTACCGCCGACGTAATCATAGCCCGGGCCGTAGCTGTTATAGGGGCCCACCAGCATTCCGGTCGCTTTGTTGACGTACGCGTCCACGTACATCATCTTGCTGTCGAACGTGATCTCAGAATGGGTGGCATTCAGCGTTGCCTGCCAGGTATCGGCAAAGCGCTGTTTCAGCGTGACGAAGACCTTGTTGATCTCTTTGTCGTTATAGGCCCAGTCGGGCGCGGTGCTGTGGGCGCGGTCATAGTGGTTCTTGCTGCCATCGGTATTCCAGCGAGGCAGGCCACCCCATGTCGGGCTATTCACGTCGATACGCTGATACTCGTAGCCAGCGGATAAAGCGGACGACGTACCGAGATCGGCATCAAGAATGCCGGAGAAGAACGTTTTTTCGCTGTTATAGCGATCCAGCCACGAGTCATTATTTTGATAACCGGCGATAATGCGCGCCCGTACGCTGCCATCGTCAGTCAGCGGGCTTTGCATATCAGCAACGTAGCGCTGCTTATTCCAGCTGCCGTACTCCGCAGAGACATTTCCCTTGAACTCCCGACTGGTCGCGTGCTTGCGGATCATATTGACCGACGCGGCAGGGTTGCCGGTACCGGTCAGCAAGCCGTTGGCGCCGCGTACGACCTCAACCCGTTCGAAGAGGGCCATATCGGAAAGCGCGTCGCCCAGATTCCAGCGAGATTCAAACCAGGTCGGAATGCCATCGACCATATAATTGTCGATCTCAAAACCGCGGGAATAATAGCTGGTGCGGTCTGAGTCCGCCTGGCTGCTGCTGATCCCCATGGTATGGTCCATGACGTCGCCCAGCGTTTGCAGCTGCTGATCCCGCATCCGCTGTTCGGTAATGATACTGACCGATTGCGGGATATCGCGCTGGGCCATCTCCATTTTAGTCCCGGCTGAGGTGGTTCTGACGCTGTAGTCCTGCTCTTGTGTCTCCGAGGCGCTATCTGCGGAACCTTCTACAATAATAGTGTCTTCGGACGTGCCGGCTGCCTGACTGAGGTTGGGAAAGATCGCCAGCGCGATACCCATAGCAAGCAGGGACGGCGCGTTACGCCCATCCCGAAAGTTGGTGGAGAGAGACATCATAAACCCTTGATCGTATGATTGTTGTTATTTGCTGCGGCGCGATAGCCGCGGTAGATCGTCAGTGCACTGCATTTTCTTTGAATACAAATGAGAAATATACGCATTAATATTTAATATGTAAACAAGTGGGAAAACGGCTGTACCCGGGTCTTGTTGACCGGTACCGGGGGGCATACAGCGAAGAAACGCTTAATCCGTCAGCAGCTAAGCGCTTGCTCGCGTAAGAAAAAACGCATTCAGGTTGAAAGAGGGGGAGTAACTCGCTCATACTCTTAGGGGAATCCTGTGCATCCGCGTTTACCTGCAGAGGCAGGCCAGAGCACGGTATAAAAATTATTAAGGAATCAGTCATGGCAGAAGAAACGATTTTCAGCAAAATCATTCGCCGGGAGATCCCGTCGGATGTGGTTTATCAGGATGAGCTCGTGACCGCTTTTCGCGACATATCTCCGCAGGCGCCAACCCATATTCTGATCGTTCCCAATATCCTGATTCCCACCGTCAACGATGTGACCGCAGAGCACGAGCTTGCCCTGGGACGCATGATGACCGTCGCGGCGAAAATCGCCCGCGATGAGGGGCTTGCCGACGATGGCTATCGCCTGATCGTCAACTGCAATCGCCACGGGGGCCAGGAGGTCTACCATGTCCATATGCACCTGTTGGGCGGCCGTCCGTTAGGCCCGATGCTGGCTCATAAAGGTTAACATTCATGCGCGCAGCTCACTTCGGCGCACTTCTGGCCGTGACGTTACTGGCCGGGTGCAGTTCGCATCCGGAAATTCCGGTCAGCGATCAGCAAAGTCTGGTGATGGAATCAAACGTACTGGCAGCGGGCATCAGCGCTGAAGTACCGACGGTGACCGCATCCGAGATTCAGGCGACGGCGACCACCCGATTGTTCAATGAACGCCAGGTACCGGTGACCGTGCATTATCGCTTTTTCTGGTATGACGCCAGAGGGCTGGAAATGCATCCGCTGGAGTCCGCGCGCAGCATAACGGTGCCTGCGCACTCTTCCGTTACGCTTTATGGCAGCGCCAATATTCTGGGGGCGCACAAGGCCCGACTTTATCTTTATCTGTAAGAGGTAATCGTAATGATTAAACTATGTCGCTATGCATTAGTTACCGCACTGGCGATATTCCTTGCCGGATGCGTGGGTCAACGTCAGGAACCCGCTCCCGTTGAGGAAGCGCAGCCGAAGCCGCAGCAGCCCGTTCAGCCGCAGCCGACTGTGCCGACTATTCCCGTGATACCTACGCAGCCGGGTCCGATAGAACACGGCGAGCAGCCAGCGCAGCCGGCGCCGCGCGTGCGTCATTTTGACTGGAATTCCGCGGTGCAGCCGATGATTGGGCAGATGCTGCAGGCCAGCGGCGTAAATGCGGGCAGCATTTTGCTGGTCGACAGCGTCAATAACCGCACCAACGGCACGTTGAATGCGGGAGAGGCCACCACGGCGCTGCGCAACGCGCTGGAAGGCAATGGAAAATTCACCCTGGTCTCGCAGCAGCAGCTGGGCGTAGCCAAACAGCAGCTTGGCCTGTCGCCGCAGGATAGCCTTGGCAGCCGCAGTAAAGCGATGGGCATTGCGCGTACCGTTGGCGCACAGTACGTGCTCTATTCCAACGCGACCGGCAACGTTAATTCCCCTGAGCTGAAAATGCAGCTAATGCTGGTCCAGACCGGCGAAATTATCTGGTCAGGCAAAGGTGCTGTTCAGCAACAATAAGCTCACGCGCGACGAAGTGCTGTCGCGCTTTTTCCCGCGCTATACGCCTGTCGCCGCGCCGCCCCAAAACGGGCTGAGCGGCGGCAGCTGCATTCTCAGCGATGGTCGGCAAAAGCGGGTGCTGCGCCAGCCGCACGATCCGCATGCGCCGGCCTGCGACTTTCGCCGTCAATATCACGTTCTGTCACGCCTTCCCGATTCGTTAGCGCCCGCGCCGGTGTTTTATTCTCCCGCCTGGATGGTGGTGGAATATTGCTCAGGCGATGTGGTTAACGCATTACCGGAGTGTCCGGCGCTCGCAGGGTTACTGTATCATCTGCACCAGCAGCCGCGCTTTGGCTGGCGTATCGCGCTGCGGCCGCTGCTTGAGCGGTACTGGCAACAGTGCAGCCCCGCGCGGCGCACACCGCAGTGGCTACGCTGGCACAAACGGCTGCTGCGTCGCGGCGAGCCCCGGCCGCTGCGTCTCGCCCCGTTACATATGGATGTCCATGCGGGCAACATCGTTCACGGCGAGGCGGGACTGCGGCTGATTGACTGGGAATATGCGGGCGATGGCGATGTTGCGCTGGAGCTGGCGGCGGTGTGGATCGAGCCCGCCGCGCATCGTCGGCTAGCCGCAGAATACGCGAGGCAGGCGAGCATCGATGAGCTTCAGCTCTGGCGGCAAATTCAGCGCTGGCGTCCGTGGGTGCAGCTGCTGATGGCGGGCTGGTACGAGCGACGCTGGCAGCAAACCGGCGACCGACAGTTTATTGCGCTGGCGGATGAGGTATGGCGCCAGTTAGACAAAAAGTAAAAGGATAAGAGAGGTGGATGTGGGCCCGGTAATGTTGGATGTCGAAGGTTTTGAACTGGATGCGGAAGAGCGTGAGATTCTGGCGCATCCTTTGGTTGGCGGGCTGATCCTGTTTACCCGCAACTATCACGATCCGGCGCAGCTGCGTGAGCTGGTCCGCCAGATCCGCGAGGCCTCGCGCAACCATCTGGTGGTGGCGGTAGATCAGGAAGGCGGGCGCGTACAGCGTTTCCGCGAGGGCTTTACCCGCCTTCCCGCGGCGCAATCTTTCGCCGCGCTGCTTGGCATGGAGGAGGGCGGTAAGCTGGCCGCAGAGGCCGGCTGGCTCATGGCCAGCGAAATGATCGCCATGGATATTGATATCAGCTTTGCGCCGGTTCTGGACGTTGGGCATATCAGCGCCGCTATTGGCGAGCGATCCTATCACGACGATCCCGACAAAGCCCTGGCGATAGCTCGTCATTTTATTGACGGCATGCACGCCGCGGGAATGAAAACCACCGGTAAGCACTTTCCCGGACACGGCGCGGTGACGGCCGATTCCCATAAAGAGACGCCGCGCGATCCGCGCGCGGAAGCGGAAATTCGCGCCAGAGATATGGCCATCTTCCGTACGCTGATTGGCGAGCAGCGGCTTGATGCGATCATGCCCGCTCACGTCATCTACAGCGACGTTGACCCGCGTCCGGCCAGCGGATCTGCGCACTGGCTAAAAACGGTTCTGCGCGGTGAGCTGGGATTTGAAGGGGTGATTTTCTCTGACGATCTGTCGATGGAAGGGGCGGCGATTATGGGCAGCTACGCCGAGCGCGGCCAGGCATCGCTGGAAGCGGGTTGCGATATGATCCTTGTCTGCAATAATCGTAAGGGTGCGGTCAGCGTGCTGGATAACCTGTCGCCGATCAAAGCAGAACGTGTTACGAAATTGTATCATAAAGGTTCCTTTAGCCGTCAGGCGTTAAGGGATTCCGCCCGCTGGAAGACGATCAGCGCGCAGCTTGAGCAGCTTCACGCGCGCTGGCAAGAGGCGAAATCCGCGTAATAAACCTGAAAGGCGTTGTTGTCTGGTGAGGATGCGATGATTATCTATTTACATGGTTTTGATTCAAACAGCCCCGGTAACCATGAGAAGGTGCTTCAGCTTCAGTTTATTGACCCCGATGTTCGGTTGATTAGCTACAGCACGCGGCATCCCAAACATGATATGCAGCACTTATTAAAAGAGGTCGATAAGATGCTGCAGCTGAGCGCCGACGATCGGCCGCTGATTTGCGGCGTGGGTCTCGGCGGCTTCTGGGCGGAGCGAATTGGCTTTCTTTGCGATATCCGCCAGGCCATTTTTAACCCGAACCTGTTTCCCAATGAAAACATGGAAGGGAAAATTGATCGGCCGGAAGAGTATGCGGATATTGCCACCAAATGCGTGAATAATTTCCGCGAAAAAAACCGCGATCGCTGCCTGGTGGTGCTATCTCGTCAGGACGAAGCGCTGAATAGCCAGCGTTCGGCGGACCTGCTGCACCATTACTATGAGATAATTTGGGATGAAGAGCAGACCCACAAGTTCAAGAATATCTCCCCGCATCTCCAGCGCATAAAAGCCTTCAAAACCCTCGGCTAAACGCGCGCCGGCCCGCAATGTGAAAACATCGCGGGCTTTTTTTTATTCATTTTTGCGATTCTGCGCTCAAAAAATATGCGGTAAAACTTGATGCATATCAATTTTGGTATGACCAATGCACCGTTCATGTTATTCTCGATCTCGCTGAATGGTTTCACTGCCGTAACCTGTTGTTAATTAAAGGTTATATCTATAACTTTTAGTTAACAATTGGTTAATAATTTTAGGGGGTCGCGTGACTACGCCATTGAAAAAAATAGTGATTGTGGGTGGTGGTGCCGGTGGGCTGGAGCTGGCTACCCAGTTGGGTAAAAAGCTGGGCCGTAATAAAAAGGCCAAAATCACGCTGGTTGATCGTAACCACAGCCACCTGTGGAAACCGCTGCTGCATGAAGTGGCGACCGGTTCACTTGATGAAGGTGTAGACGCGCTGAGCTATCTTGCTCACGCCCGTAACCACGACTTCCAGTTCCAGCTGGGATCGGTGGTGGATATTAACCGTGAAACCAAAACGATCACCCTCGCCGAGCTGCATAACGAGAAGGGCGAGCTGCTGGTGCCCGAGCGTAAGCTGCCTTACGACACGCTGGTCATGGCGCTGGGAAGTACGTCGAACGACTTCAACACGCCTGGCGTGAAAGAGAACTGCATCTTCCTCGATAATCCGCATCAGGCGCGTCGTTTCCATCAGGAAATGCTGGATCTGTTCCTCAAGTATTCGGCGAACCTCGGGGCGAACGGTAAGGTGAATATCGCCATCGTCGGCGGCGGCGCGACCGGCGTTGAGCTGTCGGCCGAGCTGCACAATGCGGTGAAACAGCTGCACAGCTACGGCTACAAAGGTCTGACTAACGAAGCTCTGAACGTGACGCTGGTTGAAGCTGGCGAGCGTATTCTGCCCGCGCTGCCGCCGCGCATTTCCGGCGCCGCGCACAGCGAGCTGACCAAGCTTGGCGTTCGCGTATTGACCAAAACCATGGTCACCAGCGCCGATGCAAACGGTCTGCACACGAAAGAAGGCGAATTTATCAACGCTGACCTGATGGTCTGGGCGGCCGGGATTAAGGCGCCGGACTTTATGAAAGAGATTGGCGGTCTGGAGACTAACCGTATTAACCAGCTGGTGGTCGAACCGACGCTGCAAACGACGCGCGATGCGGATATTTACGCCATCGGCGACTGCGCGTCCTGCGCCCGCCCGGAAGGCGGTTTTGTTCCACCGCGCGCTCAGGCTGCGCACCAGATGGCGACCTGCGCCCTGCACAATATTCTGGCGCAGATGAAAGGTAAGCCGCTGAAAGCTTATACCTATAAAGATCACGGTTCGCTGGTGTCGCTCTCTAACTATTCCACCGTGGGCAGCCTGATGGGCAACCTGATGCGCGGTTCAATGATGATCGAAGGTCGCATTGCGCGCTTCGTCTATATCTCGCTGTATCGCATGCACCAGATTGCGCTGCACGGCTACTTTAAAACCGGTCTGATGATGCTGGTAGGACGTATCAACCGCATTATTCGTCCGCGCCTGAAGCTGCATTAATGTCTCTGGGCGGCAAAGCCAGAAGGTTTTGTCCGCCCGTTTGCTTTTCGCATTAAGAGACTCATAGCCAGAATATCCTCCTTTCCTTGCCGGAAAACCCTCTCAGATTCCTCCGAATCCCGTTGATTTGCCACACGTTCACGCACTTTTCATCCGCTTTCTTATTTGCAAGCCTGATGCCTGGATTGCAAAATTACGGGCAATAGCAACGAAGGAGGAAGTCCCGTGAATAAATCAATGTTGGCGGGTATAGGAATTGGCGTGGCTGCCGCGCTGGGCGTCGCAGCCGTTGCCGGTCTTAACGTGTTAGATCGCGGCCCGCAGTATGCACAGGTAGTGTCCAGTACGCCGATAAAAGAGAGCGTCAAAACCCCGCGCCAGGAGTGCCGGAACGTCACCGTGACCCATCGTCGACCGGTGCAGGATGAAAACCGCATCGCCGGATCCGTGCTGGGCGCGGTAGCCGGCGGGGTTATTGGCCATCAGTTCGGCGGCGGACGCGGCCGCGACGTTGCCACCGTCGTAGGCGCGCTGGGCGGCGGCTATGCCGGTAACCAGATTCAGGGCTCAATGCAGGAAGGGGATACCTACACCACGACGCAGCAGCGCTGCAAAACGGTGTACGATAAATCAGAAAAAATGCTCGGCTACGATGTCACTTACAAAATCGGCGACCAGCAGGGCAAAATCCGTATGGATCGCGACCCTGGTACGCAAATCCCGCTGGACAGCAATGGCCAACTGATTCTGACTAACAAAGCGTAAAAAAGATGTGTATCTTTATTCGCCCCTCAGGCTCTCTGGCTGAGGGGCTTTTTTATCAGAAGCTCAAAGCGTAGTTCAGGCCGAAGGTGCGTCCGCGACCTTTATACTCGTAGAGAGAGCTGCTGCCGTAGGTCGGGCTATACAGCAGCGGCGCGCGCTGGCCCCAGACGGTGACATAATCTTCATTGAGCAGGTTCTCAATGCTGAAGGTCAGCTTGCCGAGGGGGAGCGCGTAGCTGCCGATAAAGTCTACCGTATTGTAGCCGTCGAGCTTGTTGCCGCTGGCATCGCTGATATCAAACACCTGCTGGCTTTGCACCCGCAGCGACCACGGCTCCGGCGCCCAGCCCACCCACGCGGTGGCTTTTGACGGCGAGGCGAGAGTGACGTCCCACTTCTGCCAGCTACCGTCGCTTTTCACCTGCGATTTCAGCACGTTAAAGTTAGCTCCGGCGCTCCAGTCGCTGTTCGGGAAGTAGTAGTCCACCGCGCCCTCTACGCCATAAATACGGCGTTTATCGGACTGCACATCGATGGTCATATCGGTACGGTTAACGACGATCGTTTTATCGGAGGTCGAGTAGTAAGCCGCCAGCTGAGTGCGCAGATTATCACCGGTGTAGCGCCAGCCCAGTTCGTACGAGTTAACTTTAATTCCCTGCAGCGGCGAATCGCCAACGTTCACGCTTGAGATAAGCGGAAGATGGCCGTTGACCGCCGCGCCGTACTTTCCGATGCCGTAGTATTTGCCCGGATCCGGCAGCTCAACGCCCTGAGAGAAGTTAAACCAGGTCTGCTGGCGATCGGTGAGATGGGCGACAATCCCGGCGTTAAACAGGAAGTTGTCGTAATCGGTTTTTCCGCCCGGAATGGCATCCGCTGAGCTGACCTTGCCGCTGGCGACATCCTGCTGCTGGGCATAGCCGACAAAATCATCGACCCGGTTTTCCGTCCACTGATAACGTACGCCGCCGCTGATAGTGAAGATGTCGTTCAGGTCATAGCTGGACTGCAGGAACGGCGCCAGGTTGGTAATGCTGTAGCCGGGATAACGGCCGGTGGTGTAGATAGCCTGGTTATTCAGACCGCCGGAAGACATAGACTGGCCCAAATCGAAGAACATCTGATTGGCGTTGAAGGTTTCGTGGTCGGCGTCCACTCCCCAGGTCAGATCCCAGCCATCCAGCGGCTGGCTATTCAGGGTGATCTTCGCGCCGTACTGATCGGTATCCTGCTTTGAAGAGGAGAAGCTGCTGACCTGGCCTTTGCTGAGCGTAGGGAAAGGGTAAAAAGTCAGGGATTCATCACGATAATAGACCTGGCTGACCAGATTCTGGCCGAGGAAATCGGCATCGGAATACTGCAGGCTTATCAGGTGACGTTCGGTGCCGGGGACGCGGTCGGAGTTCAGGCCATCGGTGGTAAAGGCTTTGCCGTCGCCGGTCACCGCCGACATATTTTTCCCGAGGTACAGACCGTAATCGTCGCCCTGGCTTTTATAGTACTGGGTTACCAGCTGCAGCTGACGGTTCTCGTCAATCTCAATGGTTCCCGTTCCCATCACATCCAGGCGGTCGGAATGCTGAAGCCCGGTCTGGGTATTATCAAGGATCAGCGCATCATTATTGCCATCATACCAGCCGCCAAAACGCTGATAGGCGACCGATAAACGGCCGGAAGCGTGGTCGGTACCGCCGCTGACCGCTGCCGCCACGCGTTCATCATGATCGTTGCTGTTGGCAAAACCGGTTTTGCTCCCCAGCTCCAGATCGACCTGACGCTCCTGCTGGCCCTTTTTGGTGACGATATTAATAAGGCCGCCGGTACTACCGCCGCCGTACAGCGATGTGGCGCCGGAGATCACCTCGATATGCTCAATGTTAAACGGATCGATAGAATCCAGCTGGCGGCTGTCGGTACGGGAGGAGTTAAGGCGAACGCCGTCAATCAGCACGACGATCGCGCGGCCGCGCATATTCATGCCGTAGTTGGTGCGTCCCTGGCTGCTGACGTCGATGCCGGGGATCAGCTGCGCCAGCACGTCTTTAAATTCTTTTCCGCCCTGAACTTGCTGTTCAATTTCCTGGCCTTCGATAACCCAGGTGGTCTGGGCCATTTCAGCGACGGTGCGGTGCGTTCGGTTTGCGCTGACGATCATGCTGTCATCAGCGGCCCAGGCGGGCAGGGCGGTTGCCAGCAGCAGTGGGTTAAGCACCCAGAGACGCTTGTTCATGCTCATTCCTTTTATGAGTTTATGCCCCTCATTCTTCAAGTTGCAGGTGTGTTGACTGCGGATTACTCGGCCCATCCATGGGCCTCGCCCCTACGGGGCCAGCGCTAGCGCAGATCAAGGCACAAGCGCCATGTCCTGCAACTCGAATTATTTAGGGCTTACGATATCGTTGTTTTCGTTATTCGGTACGGGCGTACCGGTTGTTACATGGTGAAATATACAGAAACGTTTAACACCGAATTTTGCCCGTATTGATTATTGTTATCAATATCATTCTCGCGAAATGAACAAAATAAATGACTGAAAACATTGCGTTATGTAGGGATAAAGGGGAGGGGAACCGGTGGGGAGCCCACCGGTAAGCGAGGTCTTAGCGCTGAAGAACCTGAGGCCACAGACGCAGCGTGGTCTCGGCGATTTGCATGATTTTAGTGAAGTCGGCGCCTTCGCGGGCGCTGATCGACATGCCTTGTAATATGCAGTTGAGGAACTGCGCCAGCTGACGTACGTCGCCGTCTGGCGGCAGCTCGCCGCGCAGCTGCCGCTGCTGGAGAAACTGCGTTAGCGTCTGTTCCTGCATCGCGTGCCGGGACTTAACGGTATTGGCGATATCGGTGGACGCCGCCGCCAGCGCTGCGGAGGTATTAATCATAAAGCAGCCTGCCGGCGTTTCTTTGCTGGTAAAGCAAGTCGCGACGGCGGTGAAGTAGTCGCGTAACGCTCGATCGACGCTTTTCTCTTCGTCAAAGAGGAGCGCTTCGTGCCTGGCGGCAAAACGCGCGATGTAGCGATCCAGCACCGCGCGAAACAACCCCTCTTTATTCACAAATTCCGCGTAGAGCGTAGGCGCTTTTGCGCCCGTCGCCTCCACTAAATCGGCGAGAGAGGTCGCTTCATAGCCGTGCTGCCAGAAGAGTGTCATGGCCTTATCCAGCGCCGCTTCCCTGTCGAACACTTTAGGTCGGCCACGGCTTTTTTTTGTGCAACTTTGAACGTCAGTTGTCATGGTGCCGCTGTACCTGTGTTGGTTTGTTGAAAGGGCATTATAAAAATAAACCTTACGTGCTACCAGCGATGTTGCTCTAAAAATAAATAATTCATATATGTATGAATTTTAAGCTGTTTATAAATAGTTAAACGGTCGTTATAAAAATAGTTTGACGTGTGATGTGGATCACATTATCATTTCCCTATCGATCGTTAATTAAATGCGTTCGCCCCTACAAAAACATTCATCTGCACAGGTATAACAATCATGAAAAATGTTAAAACACTCGCTATCGCCGCTGTTCTTAGCTCACTCTCTTTCGCCAGCTTCGCCGCTGTAGAAGTTCAGTCAACGCCGGCGGGTCAGCATAAAATCGGTACCGTTTCCGCCTCAGCCGGGACCAACCTGGGTTCGCTGGAAGATCAGCTGGCGCAAAAAGCGGAAGAGATGGGCGCAACCTCTTACCGTATTACGTCCGTAACCGGTCCTAACACCCTTCACGGGACTGCGGTTATCTACAAATAATTGTTGCGCTACCCCTGTTATGCCACTGACTACGCGCGGATCTGACCCCCTTCAGCAGTCCGCATAAAGTAAGAAGTACGTTGTTCTCTGACGAGAGGCGGTGCCCGCCCCTTATATGGCGCCGCAACCCGCAGAAAAGCAGGACCCTGTTTGATTATTGCCATAAAAAAACCGCCTCAGTGAACTGAAGGCGGTTTTTTTTCGTCGGCAGTTTAGCGAACTAGAGCGGCTGCTCCGTTACGCGATGGTGGCGGGTGACGTCAATCGGCATGCCCGAACGCAGCATCATCGCGCGTTCCATTACCTCGGTGTCGGTCAACTGTGCCTGCTTAAACGCCTGCATGCTGTCGGTAAGGGTAATGGGCAGCGTCTGCGGGTCGTCATCAATATGTTTTGACAGCGGCTGATGGACCTCCACCAGACGGGTGCCGTTCGGCTCCACGGACACCTTGATTGGCGTATTGATAATCGTCACCCTGGTGCCAGGGGTGATTTCGTTGTACAACGCTTTGATGTCGTCATCGCGCAGGCGAATACAGCCGGAGCTGACGCGCATGCCGATGCCGAAGTCGGCGTTGGTGCCGTGCAGCAGATACACGCCGCCGTACGCCGCCAGGCGAATAGCGTGGTGCCCCATGGGGTTATCCGGGCCAGCGGGCATGACGGCGGGCAGGTCAATGCCCATTGCTTTATAGCGGGCGCGAATATTGGCCGTCGGCGTCCAGGTCGGGTTGGCGCGTTTGTCGGAGACGGTGGTAACCATTGTCGGCGTGATGGTGTCGCCGCCGAGCTGGCCAATGCCGATAGGATAAACGGTCACTTCACTTCTTCCTGGCGGATAGTAATAGAGGCGAAGTTCGGCCAGGTTAAGGACTAATCCTTCGCGCGGCGCGTCGGGCAGCAGGGTTTGCAGCGGAATCGTCAGCACGCTACCGGCTCGTGGAACATACGGATCCACCCCGGGGTTAGCCTGGAGCAGGGCCAGAAAACCGACGTTGTACTTTTTGGCGATCGCTTCGAGCGAGCCGCCGTTATTCTCGACGACATGAAACTGGTTTTGCCCGACCAGACGGCTGCCCGGAGGCGGCAGGGGCCAGGTATTGGCGCGAGCGGGCAGCGCCAGCGCGGCGGCGATAGCTATCATCCCCAGCCAGAGAAAAATTCGCGTAAAGCTTTTCATCACCCTAATTCCATAATAAGTAAGTGGTTATTTTTATACGAAAAGTCCCTGAGATTATGGCGAAGCGAGTGTCTGGAAGTTCAGAGGGATTGCAAAATGTTTGTAAATTTTGCCGAACAAGTGGGGAGGGGCGGGATACGACGCACAGGCCGTATCCCGCCTGCTATCAGGCGGCGGCGTTCTCTTCGAGCTGGCGCATAAACTGGCGCACCCACTCCATCCGCGTTTTACGCTCGGCAAGGTCCTGCGTAAACTTGAGGCGCGTTGGGCCATCCAGGCGATAGTGCTGAGGCTGCTTTTGCAACAGGCCAATCAGCCACATCGGATTCACGTTATTCTTCTCGTTAAACTCAATGGTGCCGCCCTTTTCGTTGCTCTCCAGCTTGCGGATCCCCAGCTTCTGCGCCTGCTGGCGCAGTCGGGCGATATCGAGCAGGTTTCTTGCCGGATCGGGCAGCAGGCCAAAGCGATCGATAAGCTCGACTTTGATCTCCTCCAGCTCATTCTCGTTCTTCGCGCTGGCAATGCGTTTGTAGAACGACAGGCGCGTATTCACATCCGGGATAAAGTCATCCGGCAGCAGCGACGGCATCCGTAGCTCAACTTCGGTCTGCTGACTGGTAAGATCCTCCAGCGAGGGTTCGCGGCCTGCTTTCAGCGCGTCAACGGCATTTTCCAGCAGCTCCATATAGAGGGAGAAGCCGATGGTTTCCATGGAACCGCTCTGATCCTCGCCCAACAGTTCACCCGCGCCGCGAATTTCGAGGTCATGCGTTGCCAGAGCGAAACCAGCGCCGAGATCTTCCAGCGATGCAATCGCCTCAAGGCGTTTTTGCGCATCGGTGGTCATCGCCTTCGGATGCGGGGTCAGCAGCCAGGCATAGGCCTGATGGTGCGAACGACCGACGCGACCGCGTAGCTGGTGCAGCTGTGCGAGACCGAAGTGATCGGCGCGCTCGATAATAATGGTGTTCGCCGTTGGAATGTCGATCCCGGTTTCGATAATGGTGGTGCACACCAGCACGTTAAAGCGCTGGTGATGGAAATCGTTCATCACCCGTTCGAGTTCGCGCTCGCGCATCTGGCCGTGACCGATGGTAATGCGCGCTTCCGGCACCAGCTCCGCCAGCCTCTCGGCGGCTTTCTGGATGTTTTCCACGTCATTATAGAGGTAGTAAACCTGGCCGCCGCGCAGTACCTCACGCAGGATCGCCTCGCGGACCACCAGCGCGTCATATTCGCGGACGAAGGTTTTGACCGCCAGACGGCGGGCGGGCGGGGTGGCGATGATCGACAGATCGCGCATACCGCTCATCGCCATATTCAGCGTACGCGGAATAGGCGTGGCGGTCAGGGTCAGGATATCGACGTCGGCGCGCATCGCCTTGATGCGCTCTTTATGGCGCACGCCGAAGCGGTGCTCTTCATCAACAATCAGCAGGCCGAGATCGCGCAGCTTAACGTCCGGCTGCAGCAGTTTATGGGTGCCGATAAGAATATCGACTTTCCCTTCCGCGACCTGCTCGAGGATCTGCGCCTGCTCTTTGGCGCTACGAAAGCGCGAGAGCATCTCGATGCGCACCGGCCAGTTGGCGAAGCGATCGCGAAAGTTATCGAAGTGCTGCTGGGCGAGCAGGGTGGTCGGCACCAGCACCGCCACCTGCTTATGGTTTTCAACCGCCAGAAACGCGGCGCGCATCGCCACTTCCGTTTTGCCGAAGCCGACATCGCCGCACACCAGACGGTCCATCGCCAGCGGCTGACACATATCGCTTAGTACGGCGTTAATAGCCTGCGCCTGATCGGGCGTGGTCTCGAACGGGAAGCCGTCGCAGAACAGTTGATATTGCTCTTTATCATGTTTAAACGCGTAGCCCGCTTTCGCCGCACGCTGAGCGTAGATATCCAGCAGTTCGGCGGCCACGTCGCGCACTTTCTCGGCCGCTTTCTGCCGCGCCCGCGCCCAGACGTCGCCGCCCAGTTTATGCAGCGGCGCATTCTCTTCCGCGCCGCCCGCATAGCGGCTAATCAGATGCAGCGACGACACCGGCACGTACAGTTTGGCATCGTTGGCGTAGGTCAGCATCAGGTATTCGCCGTTGATGCCGCCCGCTTCAAGGGTGGTCATTCCGGCGTAGCGCCCAACTCCATGCTCAAGATGCACCACCGGTTGGCCGATATGCAGCTCCGCCAGGTTACGAATCAACGTATCGGGATTGATGGTGCGGCGAGAGTCCTGACGACGGCGCGCGACGCGCTCGCCCAGCAGGTCGCTTTCGCAAATCAGCGCCAGATTACGCTGGCTATCGACGAAACCATGCTCGGCGGCGCCGATCATCAGATAGCGGCCATTACCCGTCGCCTCTTCAAGACGCAGGATATGCTTTGGCGCGATCTTAATACGCGCCAGCATTTCGCCAAGCGCCTCTCGACGCCCCTCGCTCTCGACCGAAAAAATCACCGGCCCGCTGAAGGACTCGAGGAATCGGCGCAGGTTATCCAGCGGCGCTTTGTTCTGCGCCTGGATCGCCAGCTCGGGTAATTTCTGATAACCGAGATTGGTGTTGGCGGCTTTTTCCGCCAGACGCTCGGTTTTGAGCTGGACGCGCGGCCATTTTTTGAGCTCGCTAAACAGCTCATCGCTGCGCAGCCACAGCTGTTCCGGCGGCAAAAGCGGGCGCATCGGGTCGACGCCGCGGTTTTCAAAGCGGGCGCGGGTTTCGTTCTGGAAGCGTTCGGCGCTGGCCTCCAGATCGCCGGTATTAACGATCAGCGTTTTCGCCGGGAAATAGCTGAACAGCGGCGGCAGCGGCTCGTTAAAGAACAGCGGCTGCCAGTATTCGATTCCCGCGGGCAGCGTGCCTTTACTGACCTGCTGATAAATATGCTCGGCGTCGCGTTTGACCTCAAAGCGGTCGCGCCACTGGCTGCGGAATAGCTCGATAGCGGCCTGATCCGTCGGGAATTCGTGCGCCGGAAGCAGGTTAATGCTGGCGACTTCCTCCAGCGTACGCTGGCTGTCGACGTCGAACAGACGCAGGCTGTCTATCTCATCATCAAAAAAATCGAGACGGTAGGGCTGCTCGCTGCCCATAGGAAACAGGTCAAGCAATGCGCCACGCGTGGCGTACTCGCCGTGCTCCATCACCTGGTCGACGTGACGATAGCCGGCGCTATCCAGCTGGGAGCGCAGCGCATCCCGCGACAGGCGCTGGCCTTTTTTCATCACCAGCGCGTGGCCGTGGAGGAAATTATGCGGACAGACGCGCTGCATCAGGGTGCTGACCGGGATAATTAGTACGCCGCGTTCCATGGTCGGGAGCTGGTACAGGGTGGCGAGACGGGAAGAGATAATGTCCTGGTGCGGGGAAAAGCTATCGTAGGGGAGGGTTTCCCAATCCGCCAGGCCCGCCACCATGCTATCGGTAAACTGCCTGATTTCATCATTCAGACGCAGGGCGTTTTGCATATCGGGGGCAATCAGTACCACCGGGCCGCCGTGGCGCTCGGCCATTTCCGCCACCAGAGTGGCGCAGGCCGCGCCGGTCAGTTCGCCAATCTGGCGCTGATCGCCGGCTTTAACCGGCAGAGAGTATCGGTATTGTTCAGGCATAGACGGTATCATGATCTCTTGGGTATTCGCTCTGCCGATATGGAGGGCAACTCGCTGATATTCAATAGTGAGATTATCCGCGATCGACCCGGATTCGCCAACCCGTATCGCAAACATCCTGTCGTGGCCAAAAATGTAACGAACTCCGATAAGCGTAAAGTTAAATAATGACTTACCTGTCTATCTTGTTGTTTATATTGATGTTTTGCTATTTTTGTCAATAAAATCTACAGGTATCAGTCATTTACGCTGCCCATAATCGCTTATATACTCGGGCATCGGCTATCAGCAATCAGATGGATTACATGTATCAACCTGCCGCACTCTTTATCGGCCTTCGCTATATGCGTGGGCGCGCAGCCGACCGCTTCGGTCGTTTCGTCTCCTGGCTTTCGACCATCGGCATTACGCTTGGCGTGATGGCGCTGGTGACCGTTCTTTCGGTGATGAACGGCTTTGAACGCGAGCTGCAAAACAACATCCTGGGGCTGATGCCGCAGGCCATTCTTAGCGCCAAGCAGGGGTCTGTAAACCCGCAACAGCTGCCGGAAAGCGCGGCCAGATTACAGGGGGTCACCCGCGTGGCGCCGCTGACCACCGGCGATGTTGTACTGCAAAGCGCCCGCAGCGTGGCGGTCGGCGTGATGCTCGGCATCGACCCGGCGCAAAAAGATCCCCTGACGCCCTACCTGGTTAACGTCAAGCAGAGCGATCTGCAGGCCGGCAAGTATAACGTCATCCTGGGCGAGCAGCTGGCAGGACAGCTGGGCGTCAATCGCGGCGATCAAATCCGCGTGATGGTGCCTTCCGCCAGCCAGTTTACCCCGATGGGGCGGCTTCCCAGCCAGCGCCTGTTTAACGTAATCGGTACCTTTGCCGCCAGCAGTGAAGTCGATGGTTATCAAATGTTGACCAACATCGACGACGCCTCGCGCCTGATGCGCTACCCGCAGGGAAATATTACCGGCTGGCGGCTGTGGCTGAATCAGCCTTTACAGGTGGATACTCTCAGCCAGCAGACGCTGCCGGAAGGGACCAAATGGCAGGACTGGCGCGAGCGTAAAGGCGAGCTGTTCCAGGCCGTGCGGATGGAAAAAAATATGATGGGCCTGCTGCTGAGCCTGATCGTCGCCGTCGCCGCTTTTAACATCATTACCTCTCTGGGAATGATGGTGATGGAAAAACAGGGCGAGGTGGCGATTCTCCAGACCCTCGGCCTGACGCCGCGGCAGATCATGCTGGTCTTTATGGTTCAGGGGGCCAGCGCCGGGATCGTCGGCGCGCTGCTTGGCGCCGGGCTGGGCGCGCTGCTGGCCAGCCAGCTGAATAATTTGATGCCGATTATCGGCGCGTTCCTCGACGGCGCCGCGCTGCCGGTGGCCATTGAGCCGCTGCAGGTCATTGTGATTGCCCTGGTGGCAATGGTGCTGGCATTACTCTCTACGTTGTATCCTTCATGGCGCGCTGCCGCCACTCAACCCGCTGAGGCTTTACGTTATGAATAAGATCCTGCTGCAATGCGACAACCTGTGCAAACGCTATCAGGAAGGCACCGTGCAAACCGACGTGTTGCATGATGTCAGCTTCAGCATTGAGGAGGGTGAGATGATGGCGATTGTCGGTACCTCCGGTTCCGGCAAAAGTACGCTGCTGCATCTGCTTGGCGGGCTGGATACGCCGACCTCCGGCGACGTTATCTTTTCCGGCCAGCCGATGAGCCAGCTCTCCGCCGCCGCCCGCGCCGATCTGCGCAACCGCGAACTGGGCTTTATCTATCAGTTTCACCACCTCTTACCGGATTTCACCGCGCTGGAAAACGTGGCGATGCCGCTGCTGATTGGTAAGCAGAAGGCGGCGGATATCGAGCGGCAGGCGAAAGCGATGCTGCGCGCCGTCGGGCTTGAGCACCGCAGCGACCACCGTCCGTCGGAGCTCTCCGGCGGCGAGCGTCAGCGCGTTGCGATTGCCCGTGCGCTGGTCAATAAACCGCGCCTGGTGCTGGCGGACGAGCCCACCGGTAACCTTGACGCCCGCAACGCCGACAGCATTTTTCAGCTGCTTGGCGAGCTGAACGTGGCGCAGCGTACCGCCTTCCTGGTGGTGACCCACGACCTGCAGCTGGCAAAACGCATGAGCCGCCAGCTGGAGATGCGCGACGGGCGCCTGACAGCCGAACTCTCCCTGATGGGGGCTGAGTAATGGCTTCTCCGTTATCGTTATTGATTGCCCTGCGCTTCAGCCGTGGACGGCGGCGCGGTGGGATGGTGTCGCTGATTTCGGTTATTTCGACGATCGGTATCGCGCTGGGCGTGGCGGTGTTGATCGTTGGCCTGAGCGCGATGAACGGCTTCGAACGCGAGCTCAACAACCGCATTCTGGCGGTGGTCCCGCACGGTGAGATTGAACCGGTGAACCAGCCGTGGAACAACTGGAACGAGGCGCTGGCGAAGGTTGAGAAGGTCAAAGGCATCGTTGCCGCGGCGCCATATATTAACTTCACCGGGCTGGTGGAGAGCGGCAGCAATATGCGCGCCATCCAGGTGAAAGGCGTTGACCCGCAGCAGGAGAGCCGTCTCAGTTCGCTGCCCAACTTTGTGCAGAACAATGCGTGGGCCAGCTTTAAAGCCGGCGAACAGCAGGTGATCCTCGGTAAAGGCGTCGCCGATGCCCTGCACGTTAAGCAGGGGGACTGGGTGTCAATTATGATCCCTAACTCCGATGCCGAGCATCAGCTGCTGCAGCCAAAGCGCGTCAGGCTTCACGTCGCCGGTATTTTGCAGCTCAGCGGTCAGCTCGATCATAGTTTTGCCATGATTCCCATGCAGGATGCGCAGCAGTACCTTGATATGGGCAGCAGCGTGACGGGGATCGCCATCAAAGTGACCGATGTGTTTCATGCCAACACCCTGGTACGCGATGCGGGCCAGGTGACCAATAGCTACGTTTATATCAAGAGCTGGATAGGCACCTACGGCTATATGTACCGGGACATTCAGATGATCCGCGCCATTATGTACCTGGCGATGGTGCTGGTGATTGGCGTGGCCTGCTTTAACATCGTCTCGACCCTGGTGATGGCGGTGAAAGATAAAAGCGGCGATATTGCGGTGCTGCGCACGCTTGGCGCAAAAGACGGGCTGATCCGCGCGATTTTCGTATGGTATGGTTTACTTGCCGGTTCGGTAGGGAGCCTGATTGGGGTGGCGATTGGCGTTATCTGCGCCTTTAAGCTGACCGCAATCATTAACGGTATTGAGAACCTGATCGGGCATAAATTCCTCTCCGGCGACATCTATTTTATTGACTTCCTGCCGTCTGAACTGCACTGGCTGGACGTCGTTTACGTGCTGGTGACGGCACTGTTGCTGAGTTTGCTGGCCAGCTGGTATCCCGCCCGCCGCGCCAGCCGCATTGACCCGGCGAGGGTGCTGAGTGGCCAGTAATTTATCGTCATGGTCGGCTTTGCTGACCAGTAAAGAGGAATTGCTGAAATGTACTATGGATTTGACATTGGCGGCAGCAAGATAGCGCTGGGCGTATTTGATAAATCGCGGCGGCTGCAGTGGGAAAAACGCGTCGCCACGCCGAAAGAGAGCTACGAAGCATTTTTGCAGGCGGTAGAGGAGCTGGTTGAAGAAGCCGACCAGCGCTTCGGCTGCCAGGGCTCGGTGGGCATCGGTATTCCGGGCATGCCGGAGACGGAAGACGGCACGCTCTACGCCGCCAACGTGCCCGCCGCCAGCGGCAGGCGGCTGCGGGCCGATCTGAGCGAACGTCTGGGCCGCGATGTGCGGCTTGATAACGACGCCAACTGTTTTGCCCTCTCCGAAGCGTGGGATGACGAGTTCACCCAATATCCGCTGGTGATGGGGATGATCCTCGGCACCGGGGTTGGCGGGGGGCTGGTGCTCAACGGAAAATCGATTACCGGGCATCGCTATATTACCGGCGAATTCGGCCATATCCGCCTGCCGGTGGATGCGCTGGAGGTGGTGGGGCGCGATTTTCCGCTTACGCGCTGCGGCTGCGGCCAGCTGGGCTGCATTGAAAACTACCTTTCCGGACGCGGCTTCGCCTGGCTGTATGAACATTTTTACCAACACGCTTTAACCTCGCCCGAGATCGTCGCGCTATGGCAGCAGGGCGACGCGAAGGCGCGCGAGCACGTCGAGCGCTATCTCGATTTACTGGCGGTATGCCTGGGCAATATTTTAACGATTGTCGACCCGGATCTGCTGGTGCTTGGCGGTGGATTGTCTAACTTTACAGCAATAACCGAAGGGCTGGCGCAGCGCCTGCCGCGACATCTGCTTCCCGTTGCCGGCGTGCCGCGCATTGAGCGCGCGCGCCATGGCGATGCCGGAGGCATGCGCGGTGCGGCCTTCCTTCATCTGACTCAATAACGACAGAGGTAGCTATGCAGTCGCGCCGCTTACATCGATTAAGCCGATTTCGCCGCAATAAGCGTCGGTTACGAGACCGTCTGCGTCAGCGGATTTTCTTCGGCGAAGATAAGGAGACCCCTGAAACGATGGAAAAACCAAGAGTCGTGGTGCTAACCGGCGCGGGTATTTCGGCAGAGTCGGGAATTAAAACCTTCCGCGCCGCCGATGGCCTGTGGGAAGAGCATAGGGTGGAAGACGTGGCGACGCCGGAAGGCTTCGCCCGCGATCCGGCGCTGGTGCAGGCGTTTTACAATGACCGCCGCCGCCAGCTGCAAGGACCGGACATCGTGCCCAACGCGGCGCATCAGGCGCTGGCGCGGCTGGAAGAGGCGCTGGGCGATCGTTTTCTGCTGGTCACCCAGAATATCGATAATCTGCACGAGCGCGCGGGCAATCGCCGGGTGATTCATATGCACGGCGAGCTGCTGAAGGTGCGCTGCTCGTGGAGCGGCCAGGTGCTGGCGTGGACCGGCGATGTGACGACGGAGGACAAATGCCACTGCTGCCAGTTCCCCGCGCCGCTGCGCCCGCACGTGGTGTGGTTCGGCGAGATGCCGCTGGATATGGATGAGATCTACCTTGCGCTGGCCGAGTGCGATATCTTTATCGCCATCGGCACTTCCGGGCACGTTTATCCGGCGGCAGGCTTTGTTCACGAAGCGCGGCTGCAGGGCGCCCATACGGTAGAGCTCAACCTCGAGCCAAGCCAGGTGGGCAGCGAATTTGCCGAAAAACACTATGGCCTGGCAAGCGAAGTGGTACCGTGCTTTGTGGAAAAGCTGCTTAAACAGCTGGCAGGATAAACGCAACCTCATCACTACAGCGTTACGGAAAACAGGAGTGGCTATGGATAGCCCATTAGCAATATCTGTCGCGATAATTTTGGCCGCAGTAGGGGCGGTTCGGCGAGGTTCGGCCCGCTTATCGTGCTGAGCGCGTTGTGGAAGCCGCTGAATTATGTTGCGGGAAAGCTTGCTGCTGTCTTAACGAAAACCAGGACAAGAAATAATCCACGCTTTTGCCACCGCCCGAGAAAAAGCGTACGACAATCGCCAGGGCAGGTCGCTCATGAAATTCAGGACGCCGCGGCGCCCTTTATTCATAGCGCCTTCTGCATATTAATCACCGCCCGGGCATTGGATGCGCTGGTGGCCAGCACGTCAATCACGCCGGTGCGCAGCGCGCCGAGAATCGCCGTTGCCTTGGTGCTTTCCGAAGCAATGGCGATCACGCACGGGATGGCGCGGAGCTGTTCAAGGCTCAGGCCGATAACCCGATCGTTCATCACCGTATCAACCGGTTTACCCTGGATATTGAAAAAACTATAGCCGGCGAGATCGCCCACTACGCCCTGTTCCTGGCGCGCGGTCGCAATCTCCTGTGGGGAGAACCAGCCGAGCTGCACCATAAAGCTATTTTCATTCATATCGCCAAGGCCAATGATGGCGACATCCGCCTTGCTGGCCTGTTCGAGCGTGGCTTTAATCAGCCGGTTTTGCATAAACGCCGAGCGCAGTTCCGGCGTTTCGACATAGGCCGGGGCGTACAGCGTTTCGCTAAAACCGTTGAATTTACGCGCCAGGTTTCGACTGATGTGATCGGCATCGATCAGCTGGTTGTCGCGCTTGGTGCCGCCGATACCGCAAATAAAGCGACAGTTGCGCTCCGGAAAAATCCCCACGTGGTTGGCCACGGCGGCGACGTTGCGACCCTGCCCGACGGTCACCGTCATATCGCTTTTGAGGATCCCGGCGAGATAGTTGCTGACCAGCGCCGCGACCTGCTGGCGCTGTTCATCCTCGTCGTGATGGTCCAGGGCGATAAGCGCGCGCTTGATGCCGAAATGGGAGATAAACTGCTGCTCAATCTGGGAGCTGAAGACCGGGTGGTATTTCACGCTGATCTCGACAATTCCTTCGTGGCGAGCTTTTTTCAGCAGCCGACCGACCTTAATGCGTGAGATCCCAAAGCGTTTTGCAATCTCTTCCTGGGTTTGCTCCTGATCGTAATAGGCCACGGCAATTTCTGTCAGCAGCGCATAATCTGAGTCTTGTTCAGTCATAGTTATCGCCTGGTGTTTCCATCTTTGATGTCTCCCTAATACTACTGCGCCTGAAGAATAAATTCCTCTGTAACGCGTTGAACAATGTCGCAATAGCCGTTGGCATCCCATGCCGCGCGGCCAATAAACAGTCCGTTAATGTCATCCTGCTGAAGGAGTTCTACGGCATTTTGCCGATTGACGCTACCGCCGTACAGCAGGGGAACGCGCCGTCCGATTTCTTCGCTGAAGGTCTCGCATAACGCCTGACGCAGCGCCCGGTGGATCTCTGCGGCCTGCTCCGGCGTCGCCGGCGTGCCGTGTTCGCCGATAGCCCATATGGGCTCATAGGCAACCAGAGTGTGTAAAACCTGCTGTTCATTCAGGCCATAAAGCGCGATTTTCATCTGCCGCACTACCGTTTCCCGTGAGACCTGCCAGCGTTTTTCATCGGCGCTGTCGCCGATACAGATCAGAGGCCGAAGGCCATGACGCAGGGCGCGATGTACTTTTTGGTTAATGGCGGCGTCGGATTCATTGAACGCGCCGCGACGCTCGGAGTGACCAAGCTCGACCAGGGCGGCGCCGGTTTCAGCCAGCATGGCGGCGGATATTTCACCGGTCCAGGCGCCGTTTTCCGCTTCATGCATATTCTGCGCGCCGGTCAGGCAGGGGATCTGATGCTGCTGTAGATACTGGCTGACGGGATAAATGGCGGTGAAAGGGGGAATAATAAACGGCTGGATTTTCGGATGCCTCACCTGCGGTAACCGCTGCGCCAGCGTTTCACAAAAGGCCATGGCTTGCGATAACGGTTTGTTCATTTTCCAGCTGGTTCCTAACCAGATTTGTTCCATTTTGTTCTCCGTAATAGGTAAATCAATAGCTTGTCGTGAAATGGCTTTCGCTTATGAGTGAGATTGAACTTTTTATCACCCAATGAACATATGTTAGATCACATTTTTTTATAAAATAAATCTATGGATTTTTTTATGTGATCTAAATCACCAATAACCTCTCAATCATCAGGTAATGTTTTGACCATATGATTCACTATTGAACATATGAACAAACCGATTTTCACTACGAGAGGTCCACGATGTCACAAGAGAAAAAGCCCGTTGTCGCACTTACCATTGGCGATCCTGCCGGGATTGGTCCGGAGATTTCAGTCGCGACGATGATGGAGAAAAGCGTCTACGACGAGTGCAAACCTTTTTTGATTGGCTCAGCGCCGATTATCGCCAGAGCAATGAAAATCATGGGCTGTGATTTTCCGATTAACAAAATTAGCCATCCGCAGGAAGCTCGCTTCAGCTGGGGTACGCTGGACGTGCTGGAAACCGATGATTATGACTGCGAGAGCATTGAATGGGGCAAAGTGCAGAAGCTGGCGGGGCAGATGTCGCTGGACTATGTTCTGAAATCTATCGAACTGGGGAAAGCCGGCCTGATCGATGTGGTCTCTACCGCGCCGATTCATAAAGAAGCAATCAAGCTGGCGGGGTGTAAACTGCCGGGTCATACCGAGATCTATCAGGTTGAAACGCAATCCGATTATGGCCTGACCATGTTCCACGTTCATAACCTGCGGGTCTTCTTCGTGAGCCGTCATATGGCGCTTAAAGACGCCTGCGATTACGCCAATAAAGAGCGCGTTCTGGCCTGCGTGCAGCAGATCCACCATGAGTTCACCGCGCTAAATATCAAAAATCCGCGCATTGCGGTAGCCGCGCTGAATCCGCATGGTTCAGACAACGGCCTGTTTGGCCACGAAGAAGCCGATAACCTCATCCCGGCAGTCAAAGCGGCGCAGGAAATGGGGATTAACGCCATCGGCCCGGTGCCGGCAGATTCCGTCTTCCATCTGGGTAAACAGGGGCGCTATGACGCCATCCTCTCGCTTTACCACGATCAGGGGCATATCGCCTGTAAAACCCTCGATTTTGAGCGTTCCGTGACCATTACCTTTGGCCTGCCGTTTATGCGTAGCTCGGTAGACCACGGCACGGCGTTTGATATTGCCGGCACCGGTAAAGCGGGCACCGTCAGTATGCTGGAGTCCACGATGGCCGCGGTGAGCTACTGGAAAATGAAAAACCACTAATCGCTGAGGTTAATGCGAAGCAAAAGGGCAGAGAAATGGAAAAACATCTGTTAATTAGCAAAGGCTGTAAGGGCTGGGGCGGGCCGCTGACCATTAATATTAGCCAGGCGAAAAAGATTGCTTATATCACCGGGGGGATTTGTCCCCCGGTTGTTGAGCGCCTGAGCGAACTGACCGGCTGGCCTTCCGTCGACGTATTTAAAAATGGCGAGCCGCCGGAAGAGGAGATCGGCCTGATGGTTATCGACTGCGGCGGCACGCTACGCTGCGGTCTCTATCCCAAACGCGGTATTCCGACGATTAACCTCCATCCCACCGGTAAAAGTGGCCCGCTGGCGGAGTTTATTCATGAAGGAATCTACGTCTCCGGCGTGACGCCCGCCTGTATTGAAATGATCTGGCCGCAGGGGGAAGGCGGTAAGCTGGGGATCGTGGCCGACGATCTGACCGGTGCGACCACCGTCGGGGTGCTGCTGGCGCGTAGCGGGTTAAAAACCGCCGCGTTCTTCGATACTGAATCCTTCGCCCGCAATGAGGTGGAGTATCCGGCGATGGTCGTCAGCAGCGACAGCCGTCCTTTGCCGAAAGCGGAAGCCCAGCAGCAGGTCAGCGCCGCGGTGAAGCAGCTGCAGGCGCGCGGCGCGCACTACTTTACCAAGCGTATTGATACCACGCTGCGCGGCGGTATCGGCTTTGAAATTGACGCCATGCTGGAACAATTGCCGCTGGAAACGGTTGCCGTCGTCGTGCCGGCGATGCCGCAGTCGCGGCGTATTCTGGTTGGCGGCTATTCGGTAATTGACTCCGTCGCGCTTTCGCGAACCGATGTCGCACGCGATGTACGTACCCCGGTTACCGAATCCTGGGTGCCGGGATTGCTGGCGGCGCAGACCCATCATCAGGTCGGACATATCGCGCTGGCCTCGGTGATGAAAGGCGAGGGGCAACTGCAGCGGGATCTCCAGGAACAGCAGCAGCGCGGCGTGCGGGTGATCGTCGTTGATGCGATTACCGTTGACGATGTCGATGCGATTGCCGGGGCGGTGGTGGCGCTGAACTGGAACGTGCTGGCGGTCGACCCGGGGCCTTTTACCGAGCGGCTTGCGGTCCGTCGTGGCCTGATGCGGGAAGCGCGCAGCAGCGCGACAGCGTCGTCAGGGGCGGAAAACCCGCGCGGTTCGATTCTGGTGGTTGCCGGTAGCGCCACGCCGGTGACTAAAAAGCAGCTTCAGCATCTGATCGCTAATGACGAAAGAGTATGTCACATTCCTGTTGATGCCGAACTGCTGGTTGACAGGAAAAACGCCGCTGAAATCGAAGTGAATCGCGTGGTGCAGCATGCCCGGCAGTGCGTGCCGGCACAGCAGAACGCCATCTTCGTTTTTGAATCCGCGTTAACCGGGCGGCTGCTGAATCTTCAGGAAGAAGAGCAGCGCTTTGGGCTGGCCCACGGACAGGCTGCGGAAAATATTAACCAGGGACTGGGGAATATTGTTCGTGACGTGCTTAACTGCGCAGCCGGAGAAATTAAAGGCCTGTATATGACCGGTGGCGATACGATGGTGAATGTTCTTAAAGAGCTCGGCGCTACCGGGATTGAAATGATTGACTACGTGATACCGCAAACCGATATGGTGCGTATTATCGGCGGCGATTATGCGGGATTGATTTGCGTCGGTAAAGGCGGTTTAACCGGACCAGAAGATATTATTAGTACTATTGTTGAAAGAATTTATAAAGAAGCGCAGCTATAACCCACCGGTCATATAAATAAAAAACGACGTAATGGTCGTCCGGGTAGTATTGCGTCGTTATCTCTGTTAAATCATAATTTATGAGTTACCCTATGAACATAAATATATTAGAGAAGATGAATAAGGTGCCAGGCGGTTTAATTATTATTCCGTTGCTCGCGGCGATTCTTATTAATACCTTTGCGCCGGAAGTCCTGGGCATCGGCGGCCCGACGACCGCATTATTCAAGGTTGGTTCCAGCGCAATGATGGGGATTTTTCTGCTAATTTGCGGTACCTCGATCAATATCCGCCAGGCCGGCTTGCCGCTCTATAAAGGCGCGGTGCTGCTGTTCCTGAAATGCCTCGCCGGCGCGCTGGCCGTATGGGTGGCCGGAGCGATGTTTGGCCCCAACGGTTTCCTCGGTATTTCGACCCTGGCGCTGATTGCCTGCTTAACCAGCTCCAACAGCTCGCTATATATCGCGCTGTGCAGCAACTACGGCGATGCCAGCGACGCCGGGGCGATCTCCGTCTTCTGCGTCAAGGATGGGCCCTTTGTTACCATGATGGTGCTGGGGGTCAGCGGCCTGGCCAATATTCCTTTCGCCGCGCTGCTATCGATGCTGATCCCGCTGCTGATTGGTATGCTATGGGGCAACCTTGATGATCGTTTCAAACAGCTGTGCGCCGCCGCTCAGCCGCTGATTATCATTATTATGTCGTTTGCCATCGGCGCCAATTCCAGCATTAACACGGTCTTTACCGCCGGACTGTCCGGGATCCTGCTTGGCATTATCTCTGCGCTAACCGGCATTGTGTTCTATTTTATCTACAACCTGTTCCTGAAGAAGAAAACCGCGCTGGGCGCCGCGCTGGGGACAACCGCCGCCAGCTCTGCGCTGACGCCGGCAATGGTGGCTCAGGCCGACCCCTCGCTGGCGATGTACGTGGATGCCGCGACCGCGCAGCTGGCGACGGCGAGCATCATCACCATGATTACCGCGCCGATACTGGTGGCCTGGTTTGATAAACGTCTGAAAAAGCGCGCGCCGAGGGTTGAACCAGTAAAAGAAGAAACCAGTGAAGAGAAAGTGACATTATCTTCGCCTGCCACCAAAGGGAACAAATAATATGATCGCGCCGTTGTATTCATTACTTATCACGGCTGTCGGGGAATATGTCAAAAACTCTCTACAGGAGCATCAGCTGATTTTATTTTCTGAATCCGTTCCTGACGATATTGCGATGTATTGCGCCGTACATCAGAGCAGTGAGCTGACAGCTGAATTGTCACCCGGGCAGATAATGAAAATAAATGAGACTATTTATCGAGTCACGGCGGTAGGTAGCGTTGCAACGGCAAATTTAAAACGGCTTGGCCATATCACTTTAAAATTTGATGGCGCTGCCACCGCTGAATTACCGGGGATGGTGCATCTCAATGGTGACGTCCCCCAGGATATTCAGCGCGGCGACCAAATCTTTTTTTATCCGGAACTAAATTAAGACGTACAGCTAAATTAAGGAAATTATCATGAAAACAATCGCTATTGGTGCGGATGATGCCGCCTATGCTTTTCGCGACGCTATCGTCGCTTATCTGAATGGGCAGGGAATTAAGGTCGCGGATTACAGCAGCGATAAACGCCAGGGCAGCATGGTCTATCCGGATGTTGCCCACGCGGTGGCAATGTCAATAAAGCAGGGCGAGCACGATCGCGGCATCCTGATTTGCGGCACAGGCATTGGAATGAGCATTGTGGCAAATAAAGTGCCGGGGGTACGAGCCGCCCAGTGCCACGATACTTTCTCCGCCGAGCGGGCGCGCAAAAGTAATAACGCGCAGATTATCACTCTTGGCGCGCGCGTGATTGGCCCGGAGTTGGGCAAAAAAATTATTCAGGCCTGGCTTGAATCCGAATATGAAGGCGGCGGCTCCGCGTCGAAAGTGGAGCGTATCGACTATTACGAACACCAGCACGCCAGAGATTAATATCCGCAGTCGTAATATAAGGAACAGACTATGAGCCAGTTAGACGAACTGAAAAAATACACCACGGTGGTTGCCGACACCGGCGATATCGAATCGATTAAAAAATTTGCCCCGCAGGATGCGACCACCAACCCTTCACTGGTGCTGAAGGCCGCGCAGCTCCCGCAGTATCAGGCGCTGATTGCCGACGCAATCGGCAAGGCGCGTCGGCAGGGCGGCAGCCCGGAAACGCAGCTGATAAACGCCTGCGATCAGGTGGCGGTGGATATCGGTACCGAGGTACTGCGTCATGTGCCGGGGCGTATTTCTACCGAAGTCGATGCCCGTTTTGCCTGGGATCGCGGGATGTGCGTGTCGAAGGCGCGCAAGCTTATTCAGATGTATGAAAAGAACGGCATCGGGCCGGAACGCATCCTTATCAAACTTGCCGCCACCTGGGAGGGGATTCGCGCCGCAGAGGAGCTGGAACAAAGCGGTATCAACTGTAACCTGACCCTGCTGTTCTCCTTTGCCCAGGCGCGGGCCTGCGCCGAAGCGGGCGTCTTTTTAATCTCGCCGTTCGTGGGGCGTATTTACGACTGGTATCAGAAAAACCAACCGCAGTCGGAGTATCAGGTCGACAGCGATCCGGGCGTGGTTTCCGTGCGCCAGATTTATCAGTACTACAAATCGCACGGCTACGACACCGTGGTGATGGGGGCCAGCTTCCGCCGTATCGAGCAGATCCAGGCGCTGGCGGGCTGCGATCGCCTGACTATCTCCCCGGCGCTGCTTGATGAACTGGCCGCCAGCGAAGGCGCGCTGAGTCGCCAGCTGGCGCCCGGCTGCGTGACGGAAACCCGCCCCAGCCCGATGACTCAGGCGGAGTTCCTCTGGCAGCATCATCAGGATCCGATGGCGGTGGAAAAACTGGCGGAAGGTATCCGCCTGTTCGCGGTCGATCAGGTCAAACTGGAAAATCAGATTCAGCAGATGCTGTAAGGGCAGGAAAAGAGACTTATGAATACCACAAAAACCACCCGCAGCCTGTGCGCCAACGCGCTGCGAGCGCTGAGCATGGACGCAGTACAGAAAGCCAAATCCGGTCACCCGGGTGCCCCGATGGGTATGGCTGACATTGCCGAAGTCCTGTGGCGTGATTTCCTGAATCATAACCCGCAGAACCCGTCATG
>NZ_VOJB01000073.1:199146-199458 GCF_007910085.1 Klebsiella sp. ME-303
TTCTCTGGCCGGTACCCTGAAACTGGGCAAGCTGGTGGCGTTCTATGACGACAACGGCATCTCCATCGACGGTCACGTCGAAGGCTGGTTCACCGATGACACCGCGAAGCGTTTTGAAGCCTACGGCTGGCACGTGGTGCGCGGCGTTGACGGTCACGATGCTGACTCGATTAAACGCGCGGTAGAGGAAGCGCGTGCGGTTACCGACAAACCGTCCCTGCTGATGTGCAAAACCATCATCGGTTTCGGTTCGCCGAACAAAGCCGGTACCCACGACTCCCACGGCGCGCCGCTGGGCGACGCGGAAATCGC
>NZ_VOJB01000073.1:199500-217772 GCF_007910085.1 Klebsiella sp. ME-303
CGCCTACGCCAGAGCCTTCCCGCAGGAAGCTGCCGAGTTTACCCGCCGTATGAAAGGCGAGATGCCGGCTGATTTCGACGCGAAAGCGAACGAATTCATCGCGAAGCTGCAGGCTAACCCGGCGAAAATCGCCAGCCGTAAAGCGTCCCAGAACGCCATTGAAGCCTTCGGCCCGCTGCTGCCTGAGTTCCTCGGCGGCTCCGCTGACCTGGCGCCAAGTAACCTGACCCTGTGGTCCGGTTCTAAAGCGATCAACGAAGACGCTGCCGGTAACTATATCCACTACGGCGTGCGCGAATTCGGTATGACCGCGATTGCCAACGGTATCGCCCTGCACGGCGGTTTCCTGCCGTACACCTCCACCTTCCTGATGTTCGTCGAGTACGCGCGTAACGCGGTACGTATGGCGGCGCTGATGAAGCAGCGTCAGGTGATGGTCTACACCCACGACTCCATCGGTCTGGGCGAAGACGGCCCGACGCACCAGCCGGTTGAGCAGGTGGCTTCCCTGCGCGTCACTCCGAACATGTCCACATGGCGTCCGTGCGACCAGGTGGAATCCGCCATCGCGTGGAAATACGGCGTGGAGCGTCAGGACGGCCCGACCGCGCTGATCCTCTCCCGTCAGAACCTGGCGCAGCAGGAGCGTACCGAAGAGCAGCTGGCGAACGTCGCCCGCGGCGGCTACGTGCTGAAAGACTGCGCGGGACAGCCGGAGCTGATCTTCATCGCCACCGGTTCTGAAGTGGAGCTGGCGGTTGCCGCTTACGAAAAACTGACTGCCGAAGGCGTGAAGGCGCGCGTGGTTTCCATGCCGTCCACCGACGCGTTCGACAGGCAGGATGCCGCTTACCGTGAAGCCGTGCTGCCGAAAGCCGTCTCTGCGCGCGTGGCCATCGAAGCGGGTATCGCCGACTACTGGTTCAAATACGTGGGCCTGAACGGCGCGATCGTTGGCATGACCACCTTCGGTGAGTCTGCGCCGGCGGAGCAGCTGTTTGAAGAGTTTGGCTTCACCGTGGACAACGTGGTCGCGAAAGCGAAAGCGCTGCTGTAGTCCTTTCCCCCTTCCCGGGGGCGGCGCGGTAAAGCCGCGCCTTGCCCGGGCTACGGGGCCAGCGCGGTCGGGTAGTCCGGACCGGTGCGCGGCACCGCCAGCGGGAAAAGAATCTGGCTTCACCGTAGACAACGCGGTTGCCAGAGTAAAAGCACTGTTGTTATTTTCGACCGTTAAAATCCGGCCCCTCATCGCTGTCTGGTGGGAGGGCCGTTATAATGTTGATTGTCTATTTCACATATATGTAACGTTGTGATTAACAAAACAGTATCAGACAGACATTTGTGGCATGTTTCTTCACTCGGACAACAGAGAAGGAATAACACCATGGCCACTGAATATGTTGACTACCTGATCCTCGGCGACGAGCATCACGGCGAAATCCACAGGGATATTAAAAGCCACTCTCTCCGGGTCCGTTCGAAATACGCCGCCTGTTCCGTCCGGGGAGATACCTCTGCCGAGCAGCCAAAAATGGTGAACTACAATGTCCATGAATATCCGGCGCAGGATGGGCGATTTTATCTGGTGGCGACCAACTACCCGCTGGCCGATTTTGACGTTGAAGACGCGCTGGTTAAATCAAGAATTCATCCGTTGAGAAGCTAGAAACGCACTTCCTGAAGCGGTCGGGTAAGCACCATGCTACCCGACCTGTGAGGTGATTAACGACCCGCTTTCAGCTTCTGATAATACTCTTCATAAAGCGTACTGGCGCTGCCGACATCGTTCTGCCATTCGCCTTTCTGAATCGTTGCGGCGTCCGGGTAGAGCGATTTATCGTTGGCGATTTCCGGGCTTAGCATCTTCCGCGCGGCAAGGTTTGGCGTCGGGTAGCCGATAGTTTCCGCTACCTGTTTGGCCACTTCCGGGCGCAGCAGGAAGTTGATCAGCTTCAGCGCGCCATCGACGTTTTTGGCGTTTGCCGGAATCGACAGGCTATCCATCCAGAAGATGCCGCCTTCTTTCGGCCACACCACTTCCAGCGGCGTACCGGCCTGACGCGCAACCCACGCGGAGCCGTTCCATACCATGCCGAGGTTGACCTCGCCTTCCATATACGGGTTCGCCGGGTTATCGGAGTTGAACGCCGCGACGTTCGGCATCAGTTTTTTCAGCTCGTTATAGGCCGCTTCAATCTCTTTCGGATCGGTGGTATTACCGGAGTAGCCCAGTTTACGCAGCGCGACCTGGAACACTTCGCGCGCGTCGTCGGTCAGCAGCAGGCTGCTCTTATACTCGGGTTTCCACAGATCCGCCCAGCTGGTGACGGTCTTCGGATCGATCTCTTCGCTATTCACCCCAATGGCCGTCGCGCCCCAGATGTACGGAATGGAGTAGTCGTTGTTGGGGTCGAACGGTTTGTTGAGCATTTCAGGGTCAAGATTGCTGAAGTTGCTCAGTTTGCTCTTGTCGATCTTCTGCAGCATGCCCTCTTTACGCATTTTGTCGACGAAGTAGGTGGAAGGCACGACCAGGTCGTAGGCGCCGTCTTTATAGGTTTTGAGCTTGGCGTACATGGTTTCGTTCGACTCGTAGGTCGAATAGATCACCTTGATGCCGGTCTCTTTGGTGAACTGCTCCAGCAGCCCCGGCGGGACATACTCGGTCCAGTTGTAGAAATAGAGCGTTTTGCTATCGTCCGCGTGCGCGGCGCTCATACCGACTGCCAGAGCGCCCGCAGCGAGCAGGTGGCGTGACCATTTTTTCATTTTAACGTCCCCTGAGTTTTATCACGTGCAATTATCTGGCTGGCAATAACCATCACCAGCGACAGAACCAACAGAATGGTCGCCAGCGCATTAACCTCCGGCGATACCCCAACTTTAACCATCGAATAGATCTTCAGCGGCAGGATCTCATAACCCGGCCCGGTGACGAATGAAGAGACCACCACATCATCCATCGACAGGGTAAAGCTCAGCAGCCACCCTGCGGCCACCGCGGGCAGCGCCAGCGGCAAAATGATCTTTCGCAGAATGGTCAGTTCGCTGGCGCCGAGATCTTTCGCTGCTTCCAGCATCCGCACGTCAAAACCTTTCAGGCGCGAAAATACCGTGACCACCACGAAGGGCAGGCAAAAGGTGATGTGGGAAAACAGCAGCGACCAGAATCCCAGCTGAATACCGATCAGCATAAACAGCACCAGCAGCGAAATCGCCATCACGATATCCGGCGACATCATCACCACGAACAGCATCCCGCTGACGAACGGCTTGCCGCGAAAGCGATAGCGGTACAGCGCCACGGCGGTCAGCGAGCCGATAAGCGTAGCAAAGGTCGCCGAGAGCACCGCCATGGTCAGCGAGTGCTGCGCCGCCTGCAGCAGGCTGTCGTTATTCATCAGCAGGCTATACCAGTTGGTGGTAAAACCCTGCCAGTTAATGCCAAAGCGTGAACTGTTAAACGAGTTAACGATCAGAATAATAATGGGAATATAGAGATACGCGTAAATAGCGGTCATAAAGCCGCCGCGCAGCAGTCGACCGATCATTCCAGTTCCACCTTTTTATTCAGTAAACGCGCCGCGCGCCAGTAAATCAGCAGCATCAGGCCCATCACCAGCGTAAGCGTGATGCTGGTCGCCGCGCCAAACGGCCAGTCGCGGATGTTGAGGAACTGGCTCTTAATCACGTTACCAATCAGCAGGTTCTTCGCGCCGCCCATCAGGTCGGAAACGTAGAACAGCCCCATAGCCGGAAGCATCACCAGCAGGCAGCCGGCGATAATCCCCGGCATGGTCAGCGGAATGATGATACGGATAAAGGTTTGTAGCTTACCGGCGCCAAGGTCTTTTGCCGCTTCCAGCAGCGGGCGGTCGAGCTTCTCGATGCTCGAGTAGAGCGGCATCACCATAAACGGCAGCAGAATATAGACCAGGCCGATAATCACCGCCGAGGGGGTGTACATGATGCGCAGCGGCGTATCGATGATACCCAGCCACAGCAAAAATTCATTAAGGTAGCCCTTGGTGCTGAGGAAAATCTTCAGGCCGTAGATACGAATCAGCGAATTGGTCCAGAACGGCACGATCAGCAGAAACAGCATCAGCGGGCGCACCTTTTCCGGTAGCCTGGCCAGGAACCAGGCGAAAGGGTAGCCGAGCGCCAGGCAGGCCAGCGTCGCCAGCAGCGCCATATTCAACGAATGCAGCAGCACGTCGTAGTAGAGCGGGTCGAGCAGGCGCGCGTAGTTGTCCAGCGTAAAGACCAGCTTGACGAAGTTGGTGTCGTCGCGGGTCAGAAAGCTGGTGGCGATGATCATCAGGTTGGGCAGAAAGACAAACAGCACAAGCCAGCCCACGATGGTGGCGATCGCAACATTCTGGAATTTACTGGTGTTCTTCATCGGCCAGCACAACCTCCCAGCTTTCTACCCAGTTAATGGCCATTTTCTGGTCGAGCGAGTGGTCAAAATCAGGGTCGTCTTCATTAAAGAATTCGCTGACCATCACCATTTTACCGTTTTCCAGTTCAACCACCGATTCCAGCGTCATGCCTTTATAGTTGCGTTCGCGGATATAGCCTATCAGGCCATCGGCGTCATTACTGTCGTGGATCTCGTCCACGCGCAGGTCTTCCGGGCGCAGCAGAACGTTAAGCCGCTGGCCTTTTTCAACGGCGAAGTTGACGTAGATATTGCACTCGCGGCCTTCGACGCTGGCGCGCACCCGCCGATCGTCAATCCGTTCAATGACCGTGGCGCTGAAAATGTTGATTTCGCCGATAAAGCTGGCGACGAACAGGTTTTTCGGTTCTTCGTAGATTTCGCGCGGCGTACCGTCCTGCTCGATTTTACCCTCGCGCATCACCACGATACGGTCGGACATGGTCAGCGCTTCTTCCTGATCGTGGGTCACGAAGACGAAGGTGATGCCGAGCTTACGCTGCAGCGCCTTCAGTTCGTTTTGCATCTGCTTGCGCAGTTTATAATCAAGGGCGGAGAGGGATTCATCAAGCAGCAGCAGGCGCGGTTTGTTCACCACCGCGCGGGCAATCGCCACGCGCTGCTGCTGGCCACCAGACAGCTGATGCGGTTTACGTTGAGCAAACGCTTCAAGCTGCACCATGCGCAGGGCATCGTGGACGCGGGGCGCGATGTCCGCCGTCGGGGTTTTCTGCATACGCAGGCCGAAGGCGACGTTTTCAAACACCGTCATGTGCGGAAACAGCGCATAGCTTTGAAAGACGGTGTTCACGTGGCGGTTTTCCGCCGGGATATGGGTGATATCGTGATCTTCGAGATGGATTTGGCCGCTATCGACGCTTTCCAGTCCGGCGATAAGACGAAGAACGGTTGTTTTACCGCAGCCAGAGGGGCCAAGCAGGGTGAGAAACTCACCGTTGTTGATGGTCAGATTGAGGTCGGAGATAACCGTTTTACCATCAAAGCTTTTGCGAATTCCCGCCAGCTGAACCAGCGGAGAACGCGAACGCGGTTGTGTATTCAATTTTCGACTCTGTCCCATGTAGACGCAGCGGAAAGCTTACCGATGCGGGGTTTGTGGTTAACCACCTTTGGTTTTGCACATAAAATAATAAGGCCGAGCATTCTACGGCAAACGATTGTAATCGCCAATGATTGATGCGCCATGATGAACTACCTTTACAACATTATCGTGTGAAATGTATTAAATTCTCATTTGCCGGGCTAAAAATGACCTGACGCAATATTTGGTTTTTCCGGCTTATCAATAATGTTGTCACAAAAGAAGAGGGTGGCTACATGGATAAATTGCTTGAGCGTTTTTTGCAGTACGTTTCTTTAGACACGCAGTCGAAACCGGGCGTGCGTCAGGTACCGAGCACGGAAGGTCAGTGGAAGCTGCTACGTCTGCTTCAGGCGCAGCTGCAAGAAATGGGACTGGTGAATGTAACGCTGAGTGAGAAAGGGACGATCATGGGCACCCTGCCAGCTAACGTTGAGGGTGATATTCCGGCCATTGGCTTTATTTCTCATGTCGATACGTCGCCTGACTTCAGCGGCAAGAACGTGAATCCGCAGATCGTAGAAAACTATCGCGGCGGCGATATCGCGCTTGGTATTGGCGATGAGGTCCTCTCGCCGGTGATGTTCCCGATACTGCACCAGCTGCTCGGGCAGACGCTGATCACCACCGATGGTAAAACGCTCCTCGGCGCCGATGATAAAGCCGGTATCGCAGAGATCATGACCGCGCTGGCGACGCTAAAGGCGAAGAATATTCCTCACGGCGATATTCGCGTGGCCTTTACCCCAGATGAAGAGGTGGGCAAAGGGGCGAAGCATTTCGATGTTGCCGCGTTTGACGCCTGCTGGGCCTATACCGTCGACGGTGGCGGCGTGGGTGAGCTGGAGTTTGAGAACTTTAACGCCGCGTCGGTGACGATTAAGATCGTTGGCAACAATGTTCATCCCGGTACGGCGAAAGGGGTGATGGTCAACGCGCTGTCGCTGGCGGCGCGCATTCATGCCGAAGTCCCAGCGGACGAAGCGCCGGAAACCACCGAAGGCTATGAGGGCTTCTACCATCTGGCCAGCATCAAAGGCACGGTCGATCGGGCCGATATGCACTACATCATCCGCGATTTTGACCGCAAGCAGTTTGAGGCCCGCAAGCGCAAAATGATGGAGATCGCCAAAAAGGTCGGCAAGGGGCTGCATCCGGATTGCTATATTGAGCTGGTCATCGAAGACAGCTATTACAATATGCATGAAAAGGTGATGGCGCACCCGCACGTGGTGGAGATTGCCCGCCAGGCGATGGTGGATTGCCAGATCGATCCGCAGATGAAGCCGATTCGCGGCGGTACCGACGGCGCGCAGCTCTCCTTCATGGGTCTGCCGTGCCCGAATCTGTTTACCGGCGGCTATAACTACCACGGCAAGCATGAGTTTGTGACGCTTGAAGGCATGGAGAAGGCGGTGCAGGTGATTGTACGCATTGCGGAGCTGACGGCGAAACGAGGCGCATGAAGGCTATAAGCTACGGGCCCGGTGAGGCGTCAGCCGTCACCGGGCAGTCGAAGACTCAGTCCTCAAAGAACCAGTAGCCGCTGTTGACCAGCGCGGCCAGCAGGGCGAGGAAGGAGGGATCTTCCAGCGCATCGCCGAGATGCTCAGCGTTTAGCGTCAGGTGGGTTGCCAGAGCATCCAGCGCCGGACGGTGCGGAGAGTTGATCTTCTCGCCGTTGACGAATACCTCGCCATCAATCCGCAGCACGCGCAGGCCCCCAAGACGCGTCAGCTTATCTCCCTGCTGCAGGGCATCGTAAATTTCATCCGGCTGATACGGTGGCTCCGGCGGCGCCACGTCCAGCTCGTGCCGGGACTGGGTGATAAATTCGCCGAACCACTGCTTAAAGTGCTCCGGCTGATTAATCAGCCCCAGCATCATATCGCGCAGGCGATCCAGCTCCGCGGGCAGAATATCCGCAGGGTGCTCGCGAGACGGTACGTCCGGGTCGGCGTAACGCTGGCTGCCCAGTTCACGCTGCAAAATATAATCAGCAAAGCCGCTGAACAGCTCACGCGCGTTAGGCGCGCGATAGCCAACTGAATAGTTGAGCGAGTTTTCCAGCGAGTAGCCTTCGTGCGGGAACCCCGGCGGAATATACAGAATATCGCCCGGCTCCATCTCTTCATCAATAATGGCTTCAAACGGGTCGACCTGCAGCAGGTCCGGGTGCGGGCAGTGCTGTTTCATCGGCACTTTTTCACCCACGCGCCAGCGGCGGCGGCCGGTACCCTGAATGATAAACACATCGTACTGGTCGAGATGCGGACCGACGCCGCCGCCAGGGACGGAAAACGAGATCATCAGATCGTCGATGCGCCAGTCGGGCAGGGCGCGGAACGGATGCATGAGCGCCGCCGTTGGCTGATGCCAGTTATTGACGGCCTGTACCAGCAGCGACCAGTTATTCTCGCTCAGGTGATCGTAGCTCTCAAAGGGGCCGTGGCTGACCTGCCATTTACCGTCCTGATGACTGACCAGGCGGCTGTCGACTTCGCTCTCCATAGCCAGTCCGGCCAGTTCGTCCGGGCTTAACGGATCGACGAAATTAGCAAAGCCCCGTTTCAGCACCACCGGGCGTTTTTGCCAGTAGCGTTCGATAAAGTCGGGCCAGTTAAGCGTTAATTGATAATCCATATTTATATTCCACAGCAGGTGTCTGTTAGGGATTATAACGGATGCGGCACCAGCATGATGCAGGCGCCGTTAAAAAACCGACTGTTTTAGCTCTCTTTATCTTCCAGGGCCTGGCGACCAAAAATAACTTCCATGCAGGCGCCGCCGAGCAGGCTCTCTTCGGCGAGGATGCGGCCATCGTACTGGGCTACGATATCGCGGGCAACCGAGAGACCGACGCCCTGTCCGGGGCGCAGCGTATCTGCGCGCTGGCCGCGGTCGAACACCGCGCTGCGCATCGCGGCGGGGATCCCCGGGCCATCATCTTCAACCAGAATATGCAGATGGTTGTCGTTGGTCTGCCGGACGGAGACTTCCACAAACTCAAGGCAGTATTTACAGGCGTTATCGAGCACATTGCCCATAACCTCCATAAAATCATTCTTTTCACCGACAAAACTGATTTCCGGGGAGATATCCAGGGTAATGTTCACGCCTTTACGTTGATAGACCTTATTCAGCGCCGAGGTCAGGCTGTCGAGGAGCGGAGCGATGGGATGCAGCTCGCGACTGAGCAGCGAACCGCCGCTGCGCATGCTGGCGCGGTGCAGATAGTAGCCAATCTGCTGCGAGATGCGGCTAATCTGCTCCAGCATCACCGGCTCTGCTTCATTGACGCTCATTTTCTCGCCGCGCATGGAACGCAGCGTGCTCTGCATCACCGCAAGCGGGGTTTTCAGACTGTGGGTGAGGTCGGTCAGCGTCGTGCGGTATTTATCATAGCGTTCGCGTTCGCTTTTCAGCAGGCGGTTGAGGTTGCTGACCAGCCGCGTCAGCTCGCGGGTGGTATTCGGATTGAGCATCTCACGGTGATGCTCCTCCAGTTCGCGCACCTCTTTGGCCAGCGATTCGATAGGGCGCAAGCTCCACCATGCCGCGACCCACAGTAGCGGGATCACCAGCAGCAGGTTAGCCGCGAGGACATAGATAAACCAGCTCCACACCATGTAGGAGCGCTTAAGCTCTACCGGAATGGTGTCGACAACCACGATACTGAGCTGCGGCATGGTGCTGGTGGCCGGATAGATATTGATCGCCACCGAGTGGGTCATTTCGGAGCCATCGTCCTCTTGCCGAATGGCGTCCAGCTGTTGCTGAATCTCATGGTTGTTGTGCTGCAGCATACTGCTGCTGTCAACGTCGGCCTCAATTTCGTGAAAGCCGTTGTTTTTGAGCCAGTCCGGTTGAATACGTTTTACCAGCCAGGGTACGTCGCGCTGTGCCCACAGCAGCTGGCCGCGGGCGTCGTAAATGAGCGTCACCGTGGGGCTTTGCATATTCAGGTTTTCGGGGATATCAACATCGATGGTGTTGTTTTCCCATTTCGCCAGCATATAGAACAGATTGCTCTCGCCGCGCAGCAGGCGGAAGGTGGTTTTATCGAAACTGACGCTATACCCCACCAGCGCGACCATGCCATAGGAGAGTGACAACACCAGCACTACGGCGGCCGTCGCCAGCAGAAAGCGAACGCGTAACGACAGCGGCAGAATATGCCGCAGCACCCCTTTCATCCGCGCAGTTCGAACAGATAGCCCTGACCGCGCACGGTGGTAATCACATCCTGCGGATACTCAGCCTGTATTTTTTTGCGCAATCGTCCCATCAGCACATCGATGGTATGGCTTTCGCGCAGCTCGGCGTCGGGATAGAGCTGCAGCATCAGCGAATCTTTGCTGACCACTTTGCCCCGATTGCGGATCAGGGTTTCCATAATGGTGTATTCAAATGCCGTCAGCTTGATGGGCTGGTCGTTGACCGACAGCTCGCGACGCGACAGATCCACCTGGAAAGGCGGAATGGAGATAACCTGTGATGCCAGGCCGCTATTACGCCGCAGAAGCGCCTGCATGCGGGCGGCAACCTCTTCGATATGGAACGGCTTAGTGACGTAATCATCCGCTCCGGCGCTCAGGACCTCAACCTTATCCTGCCAGCCTTCGCGGGCGGTCAGCACCAGCACCGGTACCGACACGTCGTGGCTGCGCCAGCGACGAATCAGCGAAAGGCCGTCTTCATCCGGCAGGCCAAGATCGACGATGGCGATGTCCGGAACGTGCTCACCCAGATAGTAATCCGCTTCCTTTGCGTCTTCCGCCGCATCGACCTGATGTCCCAGCTCCTGCAGCTGAACTTTCAGGTGGTGGCGCAGCAGAGCGTTATCCTCAACCACGAGTACGCGCATGCCAGTTCTCCATTTTATTTATGATATTGAACAATTTAGCGTTTATTATACACCTTTAATATAAACAGCTGTTAAATAAAGAATTTTATTCGATTTTTTGTACCTCGGTCTCTTGGGCGGTGAGGACAAGTCCATCTTCGGCCGCGGGCGACATCATCGGTATCGGGCGCAGCGTACGTTTATCGATCAGTACGGAATGGGGTTCCCCATGGGCAAACAGATGCAGCTCTCCCCACTGGCGTAGCGCAACGACAACGGGGAACAAACGCTCTCCTTTTGCCGTCAGTACGTATTCCTGATAAGCCGTGCCATCCGAGGCGGATTGCATAGTGAGAATACCTGAGTTTACCAATTTGTGCAGACGGTCAGAGAGAATATTACGCGCCATACCGAGGCTTCGCTGAAAATCGCTGAAGCGGCGTATGCCATCAAAGGCGTCGCGTACAATCAACAAGGACCAGCGATCGCCGATAATATCCACGCTTCGGGCGACGGGGCAGGTTTCGTTTTTCATTTTTTCACGCGTTGGCATGGGCTCTCCGAACGGCCTGGTAAGTAGTTGCATTTTAAAACTTGATGTTCTAGCCTTCAACTGGTTTCATTTTGAAACCAGATAACCAAGGTGGGCATCATGAAAGCGACACTGATATCTCCAGTGCTAAGCGATCCGCAAACGGTTATGCCTCGCAGCCTGGTCTGGCTGTTTGCTATCGCCAGCGGCCTGAGCGTGGCAAACGTGTATTACGCGCAACCGCTGCTCGACGCGCTAGCGCGAGATTTTGCGATCGGCGACGCCGCGATTGGCGGGGTGATTGCGGCGACCCAGATTGGCTGCGCAATGGCGTTGCTACTGCTGGTGCCGCTGGGCGACAGGGTGAATCGCCGCCGCCTGATGGCGACGCAGGTGATTTTACTGATCGCTGCCCTGGCGGCGGTGAGTATGGCTTCCACCGCCGTGATGCTATTGGGCTGTATGCTTGCCGTTGGCCTGCTGGGTACCGCGATGACCCAGGGGCTAATCTCGTATGCCGCCAGCGCCGCCGCGCCCCATGAACAGGGACGCGTGGTGGGCGCTGCGCAAAGCGGAGTATTTATCGAGCTGCTGCTGGCGCGGGTATTCTCCGGGTCGATTAGCGATCTCTTCGGCTGGCGCGGGGTGTACATCTTGGCCGCTTTACTGATGCTGGGCATTGCGCTTCCGCTGTGGCGTCGGCTGCCGGTATTGGCGGCTGCGCCGAACCCTCTGAGCTATCCGCGGCTGTTGATATCCATGCTGGCTCTGCTGCGCCAGGAAAAAGTGCTTCAGGTGCGCGGCGTGCTGGCATTACTGATGTTTGCCGCTTTCAATATCTTCTGGAGTGCGCTGGTTTTGCCATTAAGCGCTCCGCCCTTTCGCTTTTCCCATACTGAGATTGGCGCCCTGGGCATGGTCGGGGTCATCGGCGCTCTGGCAGCGGGGCGTGCCGGTAAATGGGCCGATCGCGGATATGGGCAGCGCACCAGCGCCGCGGCCCTGGCGATGTTGCTGATAGCCTGGTGGCCGCTGTCGCTGATGGCATGGTCGCCCGCGGCGCTGTTGGTTGGCATTGTACTGCTGGATCTCGGCGGTCAGGCGCTGCATGTCACCAATCAAAGCATGATTTTCCGTACCCGTCCCGAAGCGCATAGCAGGCTGGTCGGTTTGTATATGCTGTTTTATGCGTTTGGCAGCGGTTTGGGCGCGGTCAGTACGACAGCGGTATATGCGCGCGGAGGATGGCAGGGCGTTTGCCTTCTGGGGGCTTCGGTCAGTCTGCTGGCGCTGCTGTTCTGGTTAATAACCCGGGGGATGACGACGAGCAGATGAGGGGGAGGAAAAATAACCCTCTTTCCCGGCGGAAAGAGGGTGGAAAGGTTTACTTCAGTTCGTCAACCATGGTGGTCGCGCGGCCGATATAGTTAGCCGGGGTCATGGCCTTCAGGCGAACTTTTTCCGCTTCCGGCAGCGCCAGGCTGTCGATGAACTGCTGCATGCCTTCGGCATCAACGCGCTTGCCGCGGGTCAGCTCTTTCAGCTTCTCGTACGGCTTCTCGATGCCGTAGCGACGCATGACGGTCTGAATCGGCTCGGCCAGAACTTCCCAGTTGTGGTCCAGTTCATCCAGCAGGCGGTCCTGATTCAGCTCCAGCTTGCTCACGCCTTTCAGGGTGGATTGATACGCGATCAGCGCGTAGCCGATGCCCACGCCGAGGTTACGCAGGACGGTGGAGTCGGTGAGGTCGCGCTGCCAGCGGGAAACCGGCAGTTTGCTTGCCAGATGCTGCATCACCGCATTGGCCAGACCGAGGTTGCCTTCGGAGTTCTCGAAGTCAATTGGGTTCACTTTATGCGGCATGGTGGAAGAGCCGATTTCGCCGGCAATGGTCTTCTGCTTGAAATGGTTGAGCGCGATATAGCCCCACACGTCACGATCGAAATCAATCAGGATGGTGTTGAAGCGGGCGACGCAGTCAAACAGCTCGGCGATATAGTCGTGCGGTTCAATCTGGGTGGTGTACGGGTTCCACTGGATACCCAGCGAGGTGACGAACTCTTCGCTGAACTGGTGCCAGTCGACTTCCGGGTAGGCGGCGATATGGGCGTTATAGTTCCCCACCGCACCGTTGATTTTGCCAAGAATTTCAATCTGATTCAGCTGACGATACTGGCGCTCCATACGGTAAGCGACGTTCGCCATCTCTTTACCCATGGTGGACGGCGTGGCCGGCTGGCCGTGGGTGCGGGAAAGCAGCGGGATATCGCGATACTGTACCGCCAGCTCCTTAACCGCGTCGATCAGCTTGCGCCAGTATGGCAGGATCACTTCGTCGCGGGCGGTTTTCAGCATCAGCGCGTGGGACAGATTGTTGATGTCCTCGGAGGTGCAGGCGAAGTGGATAAACTCGGAGACCGCGTGCAGTTCTGCCACGTCGGCGACTTTTTCCTTGAGGAAATACTCAACCGCTTTGACGTCGTGGTTGGTGGTGCGCTCGATCGTTTTGATGCGCTCTGCATCTTCTACGCTAAAATCGGCGACGATTTTATCAAGGTAACCGTTTGCGTCGGCAGCAAAAGCAGGAACTTCCTTGATCGCTGCGTGCGCGGCCAGTTTTTGCAACCAACGCACTTCTACCTGAACGCGGAATTTCAGCAAACCGAATTCGCTGAAGATACCGCGCAGCGCGCTGACTTTGTCGCCGTAGCGGCCGTCGACTGGGGAAACGGCGGTCAGTGAGGATAATTCCATAGATCACAACTCCGGGGTTAAATGAGCAAGAATTTGTTTTGCCTGGTTAACCAGACGATTACGGGAAAACATCAGCTGCAGACGTCCGCCGCCGACCTGGTGCCAGAGCACCGCGGAGCGAATACCTGCCAGCAGGGCAGAGCGAACCTTCGCCTGAACCTGAGGGCTTTGCAGCACGGCTGGAGAGCCGGTCACCTGAATCCGCGGGCCCAGCGGGCTAATGACATCAACATAGATGCCGGCCATTGCGCTGAGCAGGGTCTCGGATTGCAGATCGAAATGTTCAAGCTGACGGCGCAGGCCACCGATACGGTTGCCGAGGGTATCCATGGCCCCTTTGCTGGCGGCAAGCTTACGCTCGAGCACCATCAGGCTTAGAGTATAGCGGGTGAGTTCGGCGTTCAGTCCCTGGCGACTGCTGGTATTCAGCACGCCAATGAGAGTTTCCAGCCCGAGACGAAGATTGGCTTCACTACCACCGAACACCGCCAGCGTTGAATCCGGGTCGAGGTCGATGATGCTGTTCAGCGACACATGCAGGGCGTCGCTATCGCAGTGCCCCTGGTGCGCCAGTTCCTGAACCAGACGCGCGGCCTGGCAAACGCCGGCCAGCGCCAGCGTAATGTCATAATAATTCTTCGCCACACATTCTCCTTGTAAACCGCCGAATACCCGGTTGAGGCATTCCGCGGCTAATATGTCTGTCAAGCCTGCAGCGGCAAGCGCTGTTCGATAATCCCACCGCCGAGGCAGACTTCGTCGCGGTAAAAGACCGCAGACTGGCCAGGCGTGACGGCGGCAACCGGCTCATCAAAGATCACTTCAATGCGGTCATCATCCAGCGCTTTTACGCTGCAGGGGATATCGGTCTGGCGGTAGCGGGTTTTCACCGTGCAGCGCAGCGTGCCGGTCAGCGGCTCGCGGTCTACCCAGTGCAGCTGTTGAGCAATCAACCCCACGGACATCAGACGCGGATGGTCGTGGCCCTGGGCGACAATCAGAATATTGTTTTCGACGTCTTTGTCGACCACGTACCACGGGTCTTCGCCGCCGTCTTTGATGCCGCCGATGCCCAGGCCTTTACGCTGACCCAGCGTGTGGTACATCAGGCCCTGGTGCTCGCCAACTTCGTCGCCGTCAACGCTGATAATTTTACCCGGCTGGGCGGGCAGGTAGCGGCCAAGGAATTCACGGAATTTACGTTCGCCGATAAAACAGATACCGGTCGAGTCTTTTTTCTTCGCGGTGATGAGATCCAGCTCTTCGGCGATTTTACGCACCTGCGGCTTTTCCAGCTCTCCTACCGGGAACAGGCTTTGCGCGATCTGTTCGTGGCTGAGAGTATAAAGGAAGTAGCTCTGGTCTTTGTTACCGTCGAGGCCGCGCAGCAGCTGGCTCTTGCCGTTAACGTCGGCGCGGCGCACGTAGTGCCCGGTGGCGATGTAGTCAGCGCCGAGGTCTTCTGCGGCAAATTCGAGGAAGGCTTTAAATTTAATTTCTTTATTGCACAGAATATCCGGGTTCGGCGTGCGGCCGGCTTTATATTCTTCAAGGAACAATTCGAATACGTTGTCCCAGTATTCTGCGGCAAAGTTGACGGTGTGAAGTTCAATTCCCAGCTTATCGCAAACGGCCTGCGCGTCGGCAAGATCCGCCGCTGCGGTGCAGTATTCCTCGCCGTCGTCCTCTTCCCAGTTCTTCATGAACAGGCCTTCCACCTTATACCCTTGCTGGAGCAGCAGGTAAGCGGAAACTGAGGAATCAACCCCGCCGGACATGCCGACGATCACTTTTTTCTGGCTTTCTGACATTGGAATACTCACTACATTGAACTTCGAGGCGGCGTATTCTAGCACGCGTCATCCGTCGAGGCACCCCCTGTAAACGGCCAGTTAAATTCGCCGATGAGCGACAGCGGGTAGCGCGGATCCTGCTGATAGCTGCGAATGCTCTCGGCAACCAGTTGAGAACGCAGGTTTGTTGCGTTAAGAATTTCCTCAGCACTGAGCCACAGGCAGCGATCGATATCGCTATCATGAGGCTCGGTGGCGCACGTATCGTTAAGCTCGATAGTAAAGAGGAAGCGCAAAAACGGGGTGCGATCCGGGGCTATCCACTGATGCAGGCGAAGAAAGTGCTGCGGCGTCGCGCGAATGCCGGTCTCTTCCCAGAGCTCGCGCTCTGCGGCCTGAACCAGGGTTTCGTCGGCTTCGAGGTGGCCTGCAGGCTGGTTCCACAGCGCTTTTCCGTTGATCGTTTCTTCAACAACGAGGAATTTGCCTTTCGCGTGAACCACGCAGGCGACGGTGACGTGCGGCTTAAACATTGGTTTTCCTTATGGATGCGGTGAGTCGGTTTTACGCCATTCGCCGTTGGCCAGGCCATCCAGCGTATAGCCGCCCATCGCGTAGCGAATCAGGCGCAGCGTCGGAAAGCCGACGTGGGCGGTCATCCGCCGTACCTGGCGGTTGCGTCCCTCATAGAGGGTGATTTTCAGCCAGCTGGTGGGGATAGATTTGCGCTCGCGGATGGGCGGATTCCGCGGCCACAGCCACTCTGGTTCCGCAACCCGCTCAACGCCGGCGGGCAGAGTAGGGCCGTCATTAAGCGTGACGCCGTCGCGGAGCGCGGCCAGCGCGTCCGCCGTGGGTTCACCTTCCACCTGAACATAATAAATTTTACCGGTGCGCTTACCCGGTTGAGTGAGCGCCGCCTGCAGCGCGCCGTCGTTGGTCATTACCAGCAGGCCTTCGCTATCGCGATCCAACCGACCGGCAGCGTAGACGCCGGCAACCGGAATAAAATCTTTTAGCGTGCTGCGTCCGGCTTCATCGGTAAATTGCGGCAATACATCGTATGGTTTATTGAACAAGATCACAGTTTTTGGCTGGCGTTCTTTGCGTTGTCTGGTGACTTGTTGCGTGCTGAATCGCTCAACGCGATGTTTTCTAAATGAAGTTTTTTGCATGGTATTTTCAGACTCAATCAATTGCCGCATTATAGCCTAATTACGAATGCCTTTCATGGATGCAAACATTCAGGTAGTATTGACATGCTCATTACAACTTATTAACAAAAAGGTTGCTCAAACCGATTCGCATTACAGGAAGGCGACACGGACGCGAAATCTCCGGTTAGCGGGATATTCCGATGACGGGAGTGGGCGAGTAAAGCCAACGCCCGGCTAGCGTGAAGAGGGAAGAGCAGAACCAGAAGCGCTCGAAGGAGAGGTTAATGGAAAGCAAAGTAGTAGTTCCGGCGGAAGGTCAAAAAATCACCCTGCAAAACGGCAAGCTGAACGTCCCTAATAACCCGATTATCCCGTTCATCGAAGGTGATGGTATCGGCGTTGACGTGACTCCGGCGATGCTGAAAGTGGTTGATGCTGCCGTTGAGAAAGCCTATAAGGGCGAGCGTAAAATTTCCTGGATGGAAGTTTACACCGGTGAAAAATCGACCCAGGTTTATGGCCAGGATGTCTGGCTGCCTGCCGAAACTCTTGATCTGATTCGTGAATATCGTGTTGCTATCAAAGGCCCTCTGACCACCCCAGTCGGCGGCGGTATCCGTTCTCTGAACGTTGCTCTGCGTCAGGAACTGGACCTCTACGTTTGCCTGCGCCCGGTTCGTTATTATCAGGGTACCCCGAGCCCGGTTAAGCATCCTGAACTGACCGATATGGTTATCTTCCGCGAAAACTCTGAAGACATCTACGCCGGTATCGAGTGGAAAGCCGATTCTGCTGAAGCAGATAAAGTGATCAAATTCCTGCGCGATGAAATGGGCGTGAAGAAAATTCGCTTCCCGGAACATTGCGGTATCGGCATCAAGCCGTGCTCTGAAGAAGGCACTAAACGCCTGGTTCGCGCCGCCATCGAATACGCTATCACCAACGATCGCGATTCTCTGACCCTGGTGCACAAAGGCAACATCATGAAATTCACCGAAGGCGCGTTCAAAGACTGGGGCTACCAGCTGGCACGCGAAGAGTTCGGCGGTGAGCTGATTGACGGCGGCCCGTGGCTGAAGATTAAAAACCCGAACACCGGGAAAGAGATCGTCGTTAAAGACGTTATCGCCGACGCCTTCCTGCAGCAGATCCTGCTGCGTCCGGCGGAATACGATGTTATCGCCTGTATGAACCTGAACGGTGACTATATCTCTGACGCCCTGGCGGCGCAGGTTGGCGGTATCGGTATTGCCCCGGGTGCGAACATCGGTGACGAGTGCGCGCTGTTTGAAGCCACCCACGGTACTGCGCCGAAATATGCCGGCCAGGACAAAGTGAACCCAGGTTCCATCATCCTGTCCGCTGAGATGATGCTGCGCCACATGCAGTGGTTCGAAGCCGCAGACCTGATCGTCAAAGGCATGGAAGGCGCTATCGCCGCCAAGACCGTAACCTATGACTTTGAACGTCTGATGGAAGGCGCTAAACTGCTGAAATGTTCAGAGTTTGGCGACGCGATTATCGCGAACATGTAATCTGGCCCCCAGATTATGTCAGAACGGGAACCTGGTGGTTCCCGTTTTTATTATTAGTTTTCGAACGGTTATCAAAATTTTATCAAAACAAGTTATCAAAACCCCTCC
>NZ_VOJB01000074.1:0-2372 GCF_007910085.1 Klebsiella sp. ME-303
ACAAAAAACCAGACCGCACCAGCCTGTAGCCCGGGTAAGCGCAGCGCGACCCGGGAAGAAACCGCACCAATGCATCAACTCCGGCGCATTCCCCGGGTTGCGGCGTAACGCCTTACCCGGGCTACCGACTAAAAAAGGCAACTTACGTTGCCTTTTTGCTTTTACCTTTCTCCTCGCCTATGCGAAGAGGCAAGGATCAACTGATTTAACCAAGAATTTCGCGTTGCAGAAAGGCGTCAAGACCCGAAATCCCCGGGAGCTTACATCGGTAAGTGACCGGGGTTGAGGGGCGCAGACAACGCATCTGCGGCGTGAAAGGCGCAGGTTAAATTATTTGGCGTCGGTCGCCGTACCATTAGCATGCCAGGTAAACACGCCGAACTCGAAGCCCTTCAGATCGCCCTTCTCGTTCCAGGTGAGCGGCCCCATTACGGTGTCGACCGTTGCGCCCTTCAGGTATTTAGCGATTTCAGCCGGATCTTCTGACTGATTCAGGCCCGCTTCCAGCGACTGCAGCGCGGCATAGGTGGTCCACACGAACGCGCCGCTTGGATCCTGTTTCTTCGCTTTGATCGCATCCACAATCGGTTTGTTCGCCGGAACCTGGTCGTAGTTTTTCGGCTTGGTGACCAGCATACCTTCCGCAGAAGCGCCCGCGATATTAGACAGGGACACGTTCGCTACCCCTTCCGGCCCCATAAACTGCGTTTTCAGGCCAGCGGCGCGAGACTGACGCAGGATCTGCCCCATCTCCGGGTGGTAGCCGCCGTAGTAGACGAAGTCGATATTCTCTTTCTTCAGACGCGCCACCAGGGTAGAGAAGTCTTTCTCACCGGCGGTGATACCGTCAAAGAACACCACGTTAGCGCCGCCCTTCTTCAGGTTATCCTGTACCGCGCGGGCCAGGCCCTCGCCATACTGCTGTTTGTCGTGGACAATCGCGATGCGCTGCGGCTTCACTTTTTCCAGGATGTATTTGGCAGCGGTTGGCCCCTGATCGGAGTCCAGACCGGTGGTGCGCAGAATCAGATGATAGCCGCGAGCCGTCAGCTCCGGCGCGGTGGCCGCCGGGGTGATCATCAGCACGCCTTCATCTTCATAGATATCAGACGCCGGCTGGGTGGAAGAAGAGCACAGGTGGCCGATAACGTATTTGATACCGTCGTTAATCACTTTGTTAGCGACGGCAACCGCTTGTTTCGGGTCACAGGCGTCGTCGTATTTTACCATCTGCAGCTTATTGCCTTTGATACCGCCTTTGGCGTTGATATCGGCAATGGCCTGCTCTGCGCCAGTAAACTCCTGGTCACCGTACTGCGCTACCGGACCGGACATCGCGCCAACAACGGCGACTTTGATATCTTCGGCCATTGCCGCACCGCTCATGATTAAGGCAATACATCCTGCCAGTAACGCTTTACCCTTCATATTCATCCTGAGGCTCCCCATTATTATGGTTTTTGCATTTGTTGTGATGTTGTTTATTAGCGCATTATTCTAATTAGACACATAAGAAAAGCATATGATAGTTAGATTAGGGTCTGCCGCCTGCGCTTTTGCAGCACACTATGCTAAACATACCGTCATTCAGGAGAATTGGAAACGATAAAATTGCGGAGTATGTAACAGATAAGTGACAAATAAAAACCCGCGCCGGAATAAACCGAACGCGGGGGCATGAGCAACGCGACTACCAGCCCGCAGGCAGGTAGCCAAAGGCCGAAGCGATGGCGTAGGCGGCGCTGCAAAGATAGAGCAATACGATGAAGATCTGGATTAAGGGATGCGTGATTAGCGCCGGGCAGGTCCAGCCGGGGGTGATGTCACCCTGCCGACGCGAGCCTTTGAGGATCAGGATCGGCATGATAGATAAAATCACCCCGCTAAATACTCCGGCAAAATAGAGCGCGTTCACGAAGGATACCATCCCGCTATAGGCCAGAATAAAAGGCGGCACGGCGACCACTAACAGCACCTTAAAGCGTTTGAACGGCTGCTCGTCGTTACCCAGGCGAAACTGATCGAAAATATTGGTCAGGAAGCTTCCGCCCAACCCCCAATAGGAGGTCAGCATCGCGCAGAGCGCAAAAAGATTTGCCGAGAAGAAAGCCCACTCGCCGAGCGCCCTGCCCCAGGAAATGGTTGCCACATCAGAAATATTATCCAGCCCGCTTAATGCAATCACCGAAAGCGGGACCAGCGCCAGCAGGCAAAAGGTTAATAACATCCCCACCATAATGGCCTTCGGCAGCTTCTCCGGTTTATCGGCGAAGCCGCGCGCCATCTCCGGCACGATATACTGCGCGGAGAAACAAAACGCGACAACGTTAAATACCGGCACCATATACAGCCAGTTGCCGTCCAGCAAATAA
>NZ_VOJB01000074.1:2399-140524 GCF_007910085.1 Klebsiella sp. ME-303
CGTCGCGGCAACCAAAATGGTTATCATAACGACCATGCCGATACTGATGAATTTCTCACCCCGGCCAATCGCCTTCAGCCCAAGATAAAGCACCCCGGCCGCCGGAATAAAAAACAGCGCGCTGCCCAGGGCCGGCGAGATGCCGAATAACGAATGCAGGAGTTTACCGCTGCCGGTCATATAAGCCGTCAGCGCGCCGACGCTGTTGACGCAAACGGAGAGGAACATCATCAACGCGCCAAAGCGGCCGACGTAGCGCTGCGACAGGCCGCTAAGCTGCAGATGCTTACGCGTGCGCAGCGTCGATTCCGCCACGTAGAGCATGGTGATGGTCGTCAGGCTACCGACCACAATCAGCCAAAACAGCAGCGGCAGAAAGCCCGCTTTGCTGGAGGCATAGGCGATGGATAGCACCCCAGCGCCGATATTGGTGCCGACGATCATCGACACGCCTTCAATGAAACTGAGGGATTTTGCAGGTACAGCGGTACGCTCCCGGCTCGTCAGAGCCGGAGAAAAGGTGGAGTTGTCAGACATAATATTTTCCGTTTTATTCCGGCAGCGTGCGCCGCCGGAAAAAAGGTGATATCAGGGTGAAATACCACTCACGCTGAGCATGAATAACCAGACTGCGGCTTCCTGTTTCTGTTGGGCTTCCCTGCCGCCGCAACTGGATGTAAGACTGACTAGCCCTTCAGCACGCGGGCCAGAATATCCAGCGCTTTCGTAAACTGCGCATCCAGAATCGTTAACGGATAGAGGAAGCGAATGACGTTGCCATAGACGCCGCAGCTCAGCAGCAGCAGGCCGTTCTCCTGGGCTTGTTGCTGGATTTGACGGGTGATCTCCGCCGACGGCTCGCCGGTTTGCGGATCGTTAAACTCTACCGCCACCATCGACCCCTGGCCGCGTACGTCAGCAATCGCCGGGCAGCTTTGACGCGCCTGATTCAGCACCTCTTTCAGATGGCTGCCTAAGCGCTCAGCGCGCTGGCACAGCTGTTCTTCTTCAATCACGTCCAGCACCGCGTGCGCCGCCGCGACCGCCAGCGGGTTACCGGCATAGGTGCCGCCCAGACCGCCCGGCGCAGGCGCATCCATCACCTCGGCGCGACCTACCACGCCGGAGAGCGGGAAACCGCCGGCCAGGCTTTTGGCCATCGTCATCAGGTCAGGCTTCACATCATAGTGCTGCATCGCAAATAGCTTGCCGGTGCGCGCAAAGCCGGTTTGTACTTCATCGGCAATCAGCAGAATGCCGTGGGTATCGCACAGCGCGCGCAGCGCCTGCATAAACTCAGGCGGGGCAACGTTAAAGCCGCCTTCCCCCTGAATCGGCTCCAGCACAATCGCCGCCACCTGATCGGCCGCGATATCCGCTTTGAAAATGCGCTCCAGGCTCTTCATCGCGTCGGCGGTGGTAATGCCATGGGCGGCGTTAGGGTAGACGGCGTGATAAACCGAGCCCGGGAACGGGCCGAAACCAATCTTGTAAGGCGCCACTTTGCCGGTCAGCGCCATGGTCATAAACGTACGGCCGTGGAAGCCGCCGCCGAAGGTAATCAACCCCGGACGACCGGTATAAGCGCGCGCGATTTTCACCGCGTTTTCAACGGCTTCCGCCCCGGTGGTAAAGAACGCCGTTTTTGCCGGACCGTCAATCGGCGCCAGTTCGTTAATCCGCTCGGCCAGCGTGACATAGCTTTCGTACGGGACAATCTGGTAAGCCGTGTGGGTAAAGGCCTGCAGCTGCTGTTCAACGGCGGCAACGATTTTGGGGTGGCGATGGCCGGTATTCAGCACCGCGATGCCGGCGGCGAAATCGATCACCTCATTCCCTTCAATATCCCACAGCGTAGCGTTCTCCGCTTTCTCAACAAAGTAGCTGCACATCACCCCTACGCCGCGCGGAGTCGCCTGCTGGCGACGCTGATTCAGTTCTGAACTTTTCACCGAGAATCTCCTGTCATGTGTGTCACGTTATCGCAACAAATCCGAAACTATGTCGTTTATTTACACAGGATTTGGCCCTATAATCGAGTACCAATTCAGATTATCTGAGGGATCCAATTGCGTTCGCTTATCGCAGACCTGGTGCTGGTCAGATTGCAGAAAGAAACCGACCCGCTCCTGCACAAGCGCCTTTACAAGGCGATTCGCCACGCCATTCTGGATGGTTCTCTCCCGCCCCATAGCCGCCTGCCCCCTTCACGGGATCTGGCGGGAGAGCTGAGAATGTCGCGCAACACAATTTTAACAGTTTACGAACAATTGCTGGCTGAGGGGTACGTCGTGTCCCGTCGCGGCAGCGGAACATTCGTCGCGAAAACGCTGCCCGATATGTTTCTTCCCGCCAGCAGCGCCAGTGAAAGCAGCCCTGCGCCAGCAGCCAGCGCGCCCATCTCCCGGCGCGGCCAGCATCTGCTGGGGCACATCAGCGCCAGTCCGCGTCAGTGGGGGGCGTTTATCCCCGGCGTACCGGACGTCAATGCGTTTCCCCACCCGCTGTTCAGTAAAATCCAGGCGCGTATCAGCCGCCGTCCAAAACCCGAACAGCTCAGCTATAGCTGTAACGGCGGAACGGCCGAGCTGCAGCACACGTTGGTGGACTATCTGAGAGTAGCGCGCGGCGTTCAGTGCCAGGCAGATCAAATTCTTATCACTGAAGGGATCCATCAGGCTATCGACCTGATCACCCGCATGCTGTGCGACCGCGGCGATCTCGCCTGGGTGGAGGAGCCGTCCTACTGGGGCATTCGCCATGTGCTGGCGATGAATGAAGTGCGGGCCGAGCCCGTAGTGGTTGATGCCAGCGGCCTGTGTCCGCCCGAAAGCATAGCCGAAGCGCCGCGGCTGATCTTCGTTACGCCATCCCATCAGTACCCCCTTGGCGCGGTAATGAGCCTTGAGCGCCGACAGCGCCTGCTCACCCTGGCCCATCAGCACGGTAGTTGGATTGTGGAAGATGATTACGACAGCGAGTTTCGCTTTTCCGGCCAGCCGATCCCGGCGCTACAGGGCTTAGTCCCCGAAGCGCCGGTGGTCTACGTCGGTACGTTCAGTAAAACACTCTACCCGGGGCTGCGGTTGGGCTACGTCGTGCTGCCTCGCCCGCTGGCGGCTGAACTCAAAAACGCCCACGCCGAGCTCTACCGCGGCGGCCATTCGCTTATTCAGCTGGCGCTGGCGGAATTTATCAACGCCGGTCATTACTCGGCGCATATTCGCCGCATGCGCCTGCTCTACAGCCGCCGTCGCGTCTTTTTGACCGAGCTGATTCAGCGGCACTGCGGGCCGCACGCGCTGTCGGACTTCAGCGATAATGCCGGACTGCATTTGATCCTGAATTTGCCGGATGAGGCGGATGACGTGGCGATTGCCCGCGATGCCAACGCGCGCCATATTTTAGTGCGTCCGCTGTCGCGCTATTACCTGACGGCGCAGCGGAAGAAAGGGCTGTTGATGGGTTTTGCTTCGCAGCCGGAAACGCAGATGGAACCGGCGTTCAACGTCCTGCTTGAGTGTCTGAAAATGCACTGCCCGCAGGCGCTGGCGGAGGCAGAAAAACAAAACGCCCCATCGTAATGTGGGGCGTTATCGGGGGACTGGCGCTCAGATTAGGCTTCGATAGCGGCGCGCAGTTTTTTCATGGCGTTCTTTTCAAGCTGACGTACACGTTCAGCCGACACGCCGTAGCGGTCTGCCAGCTCCTGCAGCGTGGACTTGTTGTCTTCGTCCAGCCAGCGGGCGCGGATGATGTCCTGGCTACGTTCGTCAAGACCCTGCATCGCGTCGGTCAGCTTGTTTGCCGCCTGCTCTTCCCAGTTATCGTCTTCAATGCCGTCGGCAAAGTTAGACGTTTTATCCTGCAGATAGAGCACCGGCGCCATCGGCTGGCTATCGGACTCATCATCCGACGACATGTCGAAGGTCATGTCCTGCGCCGCCATACGTGACTCCATCTCACGCACGTCTTTGCTCGACACGCCCAGCTCGCGGGCCACCATTTCGACTTCATCCTGGTTAAACCAGCCCAGACGCTGCTTGGTTTTGCGCAGGTTAAAGAACAGCTTACGCTGTGCTTTCGTGGTCGCGACCTTCACGATACGCCAGTTACGCAGCACGTATTCATGAATTTCCGCTTTGATCCAGTGCACGGCGAAGGAAACCAGACGCACGCCCACTTCCGGGTTAAAACGGCGCACGGCTTTCATCAGGCCAATGTTGCCTTCCTGAATCAGATCCGCCTGCGGCAGGCCATAGCCCGAGTAGTTACGAGCAATATGAACAACAAAGCGCAGGTGAGACAGGATCAGCTTTTTCGCTGCTTCCAGATCGCCCTGGTAATGCAGCTTTTCAGCAAGCTCCCGCTCTTCATCAGCCGATAACATCGGCCAAGTGTTAGCAGCCCGGATGTACGATTCCAGGTTACCAACGGGGGCTAAGGCTAAAGTTTGCATATCTTTGGTCATTCAAATCCTCTCAATCGATATCTTCTGGCATCTTTCTGTCCTCACAACGGAGCAACAAACATGCCAGCATTGATGAGCAACGAGAATATCACTCACATTAGTATCAGACAGTGATTTTATCCACAAGTTCCATGCAATGATGTGAATAGATTACGCACAAAATGTGACATGGTTATGAAGTTTAGGGAAGCGTCGACAGGGACTCTTTCCCTGCAGAGAGATATTCAGTGCAGGGAAAGATTATACCAGATTTTTACTACTCGGGAGTAAAGTGACGTAAATGTTGAACGGTTGCCAGCCAGGCGGCGACCCAGCCAATCATCGAGCAAACAATCAGCATCAGCAGGCACTCGTCAAAGCCTAAGCCGCTGAGTTCAAACTGCGTGCCGAAGACTTTCGCCACTTCGGTGACCGCCGACGACAGGCGCATGACCATAATTTCCGACAGGATCAGCGACAGAAACGCGCCGGAGAACCCCAGCAGCGCCCCGCCGTAAAGGAACGGACGCAGAATAAAGCCATCGGTCGCGCCAATCAGTTTCTGCACGTTAATGGTATCGCGGCGGGCGAAGATGCTCAGACGCACGCTGTTGCCGATCACCAGGAAGACCGCCGCCACCATCAGTACGCCGATCATCGCCGAAACGCGTCCGACCAGCCCGGTCAGCGACGAGAGCCGCGCAAACCAGCTGTCATCCATACGCACTTCATCAACGCCCTGCACGTGGCTCACGCGGTCGCGCAGCGTGTTCAGCGCTTCAACGCTCTGGAAATCAATCTTCGGCACCACGATCGCCACCGCCGGCAGCGGGTTCTCTTCCAGCATATCCAGCGCGCCGCCGAAGCCTGACCAGTTGCGGAATTCGCCAAGGGCTTCATCGCGCGACAGATAGTTAACCTTCTCGACGCCCTGCTCCGCCTGCAGCTGGCCGACTACCCGCGCAGCGGCGTCGTCATCCAGCGTTTTTTCCAGATAGACGGTGATTTGCGGCGTGGGATAATACTGCGACGCCGCGGTGCTGACGTTTTTGTAGACCATGTAGCACACGCTTGGCAGGGTCAATGAAATGGCGATCACCATCACCGTCAGAAACGTCGCCAGCGGCGTGCTTTTCAGATCCTGTAGCGCGCCGTGCCAGGCGTAGCGCACCTGTTCATTGAATACGTTGCTCTTGCGGGAAGCCGGATTCGGCGCCGCTTTTGGCCGCTTCGACGCATTGCGCCCGCCGCTACCGCCCGCTCCGCCCGCATTGCGGAAACGGTCGAATCGATTGCCGAATCGGCGAATGTGGTTCATTGCCTCGCGCTTATTCACCGATGTGGCCTCCATGCATATGCCCCTCGCTGAGGGACAGGACGCGGTACGGACGACTGGAGATAAGCCCCAGGTCATGCGTCGCCATCAGCACCGTCACCCCAACGCGGTTAAACTCTTCAAACAGACGTAAGATCCCTTCCGACAGCGCCTCGTCGAGGTTACCGGTCGGTTCATCCGCCAGCAGGACCGCAGGTTTGTTCACCACCGCGCGGGCGATGCCCACGCGCTGTTGTTCCCCGCCTGAAAGCTGAATCGGCAGGTTTTTCGCTTTGTCCAGCAGCCCGACTTTATCCAGCGCCGCCGAGACGCGACGACGGATGTCATCCCCGCTGGCGCCGGCGATAATCAGCGGGATCGCTACATTATCGTAAACGGTTCGGTCCATCAGCAGATGGTGGTCCTGGAAAATCATGCCAATCTGACGGCGCAAAAACGGCACCTCGCGGCTCTTCAGGCGGCTAATATCATGGCCGCCGAAAAGGATTTTGCCGGCGCTGGGCCGTTCGATACCGCAGATAAGCTTCAGCAGGGTACTTTTCCCCGCGCCGGAATGGCCGGTCAGAAACGCCATCTCGCCCGCCTGCAGATGGAAAGTCACCCCCTGCAGCGCTTGTCTCCCACCGAGATAGGCTTTGCTGACTTGTTCAAAGCGAATCATTTTTAATCCTCTCGGGCAAAAAGTGCCTCAATAAAGTCGCCCGCATTAAACGGACGCAGATCTTCAATACGTTCGCCAACACCGATGTAGCGAATCGGAATACCGAACTGATCGGCAACCGAGAAGATAACCCCGCCCTTGGCGGTCCCATCCAGCTTAGTCAAGGTAATACCGGTCAGTCCAACCGCCTCATGGAACAGTTTGGCCTGGCTAATCGCGTTCTGCCCGGTGCTGGCGTCAATGGTCAGCATAACTTCATGCGGCGCATCGACATCGAGTTTTTTCATGACGCGGACAATCTTCTTCAGCTCTTCCATCAGGTGCGATTTATTCTGCAGACGACCCGCGGTATCGGCAATCAGGACGTCAATATTGCGCGCCTTCGCCGCCTGGATGGCGTCGAAAATGACCGATGCCGAATCCGCGCCGGTGTGCTGGGCAATCACCGGAATATTGTTGCGCTGCCCCCAAACCTGGAGCTGCTCAACCGCCGCCGCGCGGAAGGTATCCCCCGCCGCCAGCATCACCGACTTGCCCTGCTGCTCGAACTGACGCGCCAGCTTGCCGATGGTGGTGGTTTTACCGACGCCGTTGACGCCGACCATCAGAATCACAAACGGCGTTTTGCCTTCTACGTTCAGCGGCTCATCCACTTTCGCCAGAATATCGCCCATCTCTTCTTTCAGCAGGCCGTACAGCGCCTCGGCGTCGCGCAGCTGCTTGCGGCTGGCGTCGTTGGTAAGACGCGTGATGATCTTACGCGTGGTTTCCACGCCGACATCGGCAATCAGCAGCTGCTCTTCCAGCTCTTCAAACAGATCATCGTCGATTTTCTTACCGCGGAACAGACTGATAAATCCGGAACCGAGGTTCTGTTTGGTTTTTACCAGGCTGCGTTTGAGGCGGGCGAAGAAACCTTCTTTGGTCGGTTTTTCCTGCTCTAACGGCGTCACGACGGTTTCGTCCGGCACCACTTCAACGGCGTTTTCTGCCGCATCGGCCGCCGCCAGAGCCTGTGCTTCCAGCTCTTCATCGGTGATATCGGCCTCAGCCTCTTCTACCGTTTCGTCTGGTTCCGGCTGGTCAACGGCGGTTTCTTCAAGAACTGCCGTTTCCGGTTCGGTAATGACCTCTTCCGGCGTCTGTTCAGCGACGGCTTCAGCCACTACCGGCTCGGCGATGACCTCTTCCACCAGCGGCTCAGCGACCGTCTCTTCAACCGCGGGCTGCTCCGCTATCTCCTCAACCGCCGGGGATTCGACAACCGCCTGCGGCTGTTCGCTCTCCACAACCTGCTCGGTCACCTCAACCACCTCGGCGGCAAAGGCTTCGGCATCCTGTTTCTCTGTCGCAGTGGCGTCGACCGTTTCCGGCGCAACCGCAGGCGCTTCGCTTTCCTGAGCCGGTTCTTCAACCTCTTGCTGGGCTTCTACTTTTTGTTCTGTTTCGCTTTCCTGCGCCTGTTCTTTTTGACCAAAGCCCAGCCAGGAAAAGAAGCCACGTTTTTTGTCTTTCGCCATTTGCGACTACACTCCTCGCTGTTAATTCATGGCACAGCTTCGGCCAGTAGGTAGCGGAAGCTGAAAAATGATGAAATTAGTCGGATAGTCTACCACTTAACTTAACTCGCATCACCGCCCCCGGATTAAGGTTTCGTCAACCGCCGCCGATCGTTAGAATAGCAGCCCGGAAGTTGAGACTTGAGCAAAGAGATGAAGAAACCAAACCACGCGGGCAGCGGCCAGATCCGTATTATCGGCGGGCAATGGCGGGGCCGTAAACTCCCGGTGCCGGAGAGCCCGGGTCTGCGCCCGACCACCGACCGGGTGCGCGAAACGCTATTTAACTGGCTGGCGCCGTCGATCGTTGACGCGAACTGCCTCGACTGCTTCGCCGGCAGCGGCGCGCTGGGCCTTGAAGCCCTCTCCCGCTATGCGGCCAGCGCCACGCTGCTGGAAATGGAACGCGGCGTCGCGCAGCAGCTGCAAAAAAATCTGGCGACCCTCAAAGCCAGCAACGCTAAAGTGGTCAATACCAATACTTTAGCGTTTCTTGCTCAGGCGGGCACGCCGCATCACATCGTGTTTGTCGATCCCCCGTTTCGTAAAGGACTGCTTGAAGAGACGCTAAAGCTGCTGGAAAACAACGGCTGGCTTAGCGATGAAGCGCTTGTCTACATTGAGAGTGAAGTCGAAAACGGTTTACCGCCGGTGCCGATGAACTGGCACGTCTATCGTGAAAAAGTGGCCGGACAAGTCGCCTACCGTCTCTATCAACGTGAGGCCCAAGGAGAAAACCATGCTGATTAATTTTGGCCGCTTGCTGATGCTGTGCGTGTGGGCGTTTTTATTGCTGAACCTGTTTCAACCGTTCCCAAAACCGCTGAACATCTTCGTTAACGTAGCGCTGATCTTTATGATTCTGATGCACGGCCTGCAGCTGACGCTGCTCAAGGCGACGCAGACGAAAGAGATGCCGCCGCTGGGGCGCTTCGAGCAGATTCGTATTTTCATCTTCGGCGTGTTCGAACTGGTCGCCTGGCAGAAAAAGCTCAAGGCGACCCTGAAGAAGAAGTAATGCCAGGAAAAGGTTCAGGGGTCTGGCGTAAAGCCCATAAACCGCGAACCTTTATAGCTCAGGACGCCCTTATCGCCGACGCTTAGCGCATGATACTGCGGCGCCTGCAGACGAAAAACCACTTCCAGCCCGCCGCTTTCCGGCCTGAAGCTTGCTTCATAACGCATTTCGCTGCCGGCAGGCGTCACCGTCTGCTGGCGCGAACGGCGATCGTTAATCACCTTCTCCCGCTTATTGCTCACCACCACCCGTTTTTGCAACAGCGGCGCGGCATCGTTATCCATTTTTTCCCGACGCTGCTGCACATAGCGATACGACGCGGCAACCGCAATGATGGCAACGGCAACCATAAAAAACAGCGGAACTTTACTCATTCACCTTGCCCCCAGGAATTATCAGGAATAAGCATACTGTGGCTTGATTATCATTGTCATCTTCCTCTGCAAACCACTACACTGAGATTCAGTACTGTAAGTACAATCACTTACGTAATGATAACAGATACAGGGACTTACTATGCTTTGGTCATTTATTGCTGTCTGTTTCTCCGCATGGCTTTACGTCGATGCGTCCTATCGTGGGCCTGCCTGGCGTCGCTGGGTGTTTAAACCCGTCACGCTGATCCTGCTTCTGTTACTGGCCTGGCAAGCGCCGATGTTTAACGCCATCAGCTATCTGGTGCTGGCCGGGCTTTGCGCCTCGCTGGTCGGCGATGCGCTGACCCTGCTGCCGCGGCAGCGGGTAATGTACGCCGTGGGGGCGTTCTTTCTCTCGCATCTGCTCTACACCATCTGGTTTGCCAGCCAGCTGACGCTATCTTTCTTCTGGCCGCTGCCGCTGGTGCTGCTGATCCTCGGCGCGCTGCTGCTGGCGATTATCTGGACGCGTCTGGAAGAGATGCGGATGCCGGTGTTTACCTTTATCGCGATGACGCTGGTGATGGTCTGGCTGGCCGGTGAGCTGTGGTTCGCCCGCCCGACGGATACCGCCCTGTCCGGCTTCGCTGGCGCGGCATCCCTGCTGCTCGGCAACGCGGTCTGGCTCATCAGCCATTATCGCCGCCGCTTCCGCGCTGACAACGCGATCTCCTCAGCATTTTACTTCGCCGGGCACTTCCTGATCGTCCGCGCGCTCTATTTGTAATTAAGCGCTTGACTCTGGAGTCGACTCCAGAGTGTATCCTGCGGGTAATGAGAAAATTATCATTACCCGGAGGGTCCTATGTCGGCTCCAGAATCGCAGGATAAAAAAGTCCCACACTTCTCATCGTTAAAATTTACCCCTGCCGCGCAGCCTGCGGAAAGCTGCTGCGCGGACCCCGCCTGCAGCAGCGAAACCGCCGCTGAAAACGATGCGCTGAGTCACGCGCGCTTTAGCTGGCTGGTAGAAGGCATGGACTGCGCGGCCTGCGCCCGCAAGGTCGAAACCGCCGTTCGCCAGGTGCCGGGGGTCAGCCAGGTGCAGGTACTGTTCGCCACCGAAAAGCTGCTGGTCAACGCCGAGGGCAATGTCCGTCCGCAGATCGAAAGCGCCGTGCGCGCCGCGGGCTATCAGCTGCGTGATGAAAACGCGCCACGGGCAGAGGAGCCCACCTCTTGGCTGCGCGAGAATCTGCCGCTCCTCACCCTCGTCGCCATGATGGCGCTCAGCTGGGGGCTGGAGCAGTTCAGCCCGCCTCTGGGCGAAATCGCCTTCATCGCAACCACGCTGGTCGGCCTGTGGCCGGTCGCCCGGCAAGCAATACGCCTGATCAAAAGCGGAAGCTGGTTCGCCATTGAAACCCTGATGAGCGTCGCAGCCATCGGCGCGCTGTTTATCGGCGCCACCGCCGAAGCGGCGATGGTCCTGCTGCTGTTCTTAATCGGCGAACGTCTTGAGGGCTGGGCCGCCAGCCGCGCGCGGCAAGGCGTCAGCGCCTTGATGGCGCTGAAACCCGACACGGCAATCCGCGTGCGCGACGGCGTGCGTGAAACCGTAGCCCAGCGCGACCTGCGCCCCGGCGACGTGATTGAAGTCGCCGCCGGAGGCCGCCTGCCCGCCGATGGCCAGCTGCTCTCGCCCTTCGCCAGCTTCGATGAGAGCGCGCTAACCGGTGAATCCGTACCGGTGGAGCGTAACGCCGGGGAACGCGTGGCGGCCGGCGCGACCAGCGTCGATCGTCTGGTACAGCTGACGGTGATCTCCGAACCGGGCGACAGCGCTATCGATCGTATCCTTAAGCTGATTGAAGAAGCGGAAGAGCGCCGCGCGCCGATTGAGCGCTTTATCGATCGCTTTAGCCGCATCTATACCCCGGCGATTATGGTCGTCGCGCTGCTGGTGGCCATTGTTCCGCCGCTGCTGTTTGCGGGCGCATGGCTGCCGTGGATCTATAAAGGTTTAACGCTGCTGCTGATTGGCTGTCCGTGCGCGCTGGTGATCTCAACCCCGGCGGCGATTACCTCCGGGCTGGCGGTGGCGGCGCGTCGCGGCGCGCTGATTAAAGGCGGCGCGGCGCTGGAGCAGCTGGGCCGCGTGCGCCAGGTGGCGTTTGATAAAACCGGCACCCTGACCATCGGCCAGCCGCGCGTCACCGCGGTGATGACGACCGCAGACATCGGCGAAAACGATCTGCTGGCGCTGGCGGCCGCCGTGGAGCAAGGCTCCAGCCACCCGTTAGCCCAGGCGGTCGTACGTGAGGCGGAGCAGCGCCAGCTGGTCATTCCGCCGGCAAGCGGCCAGCGCGCGCTGGCCGGCTCCGGCATTGAGGCGCAGGTTGAAGGACGTCAGGTGCTGATTTGCGCCGCGGGTAAAAATCGCGATCCACAGTACGATGAACCTATTCAGCAGCTGGAGAGCGCGGGGCAAACCGTGGTGCTGGTGATGCGCGATGAGGCGCTGCTGGGGATTGTGGCGCTGCGCGATACGCTACGCGATGATGCTCGCCAGGCGGTGGATGAACTCCATCAGTTAGGCGTTCAGGGAATCATACTGACCGGCGACAATCCGCGCGCGGCGGCGGCTATTGCCAGCGAACTGGGGCTGGCGTTCCGCGCCGGGCTGCTGCCTGCGGATAAAGTGCAGGCGGTGATGGCGCTTCATGCCCAGTCGCCGCTGGCCATGGTCGGCGACGGGATCAACGATGCGCCGGCGATGAAAGCGGCGACCATTGGCATCGCGATGGGCAGCGGCACCGACGTCGCTCTGGAGACTGCCGATGCGGCATTGACCCACAATCGCCTCACCGGACTGGCGCAGATGATTTCGCTGGCGCGCGCCACTCACGCCAATATCCGGCAGAATATCGCTATCGCGCTGGGTCTTAAGGGGATTTTCCTCGTCACCACCCTGCTCGGCCTCACCGGCCTGTGGCTGGCGGTGCTGGCGGATACCGGGGCGACGGTGCTGGTCACCGCTAACGCGCTGCGGCTGTTACGTAAGAAGTAGGGACAATTCCCGGGGGCGGCGCTTGACGCGCCTTGCCCGGGCTACGGATTAGTGCGGTCTGGTTTTTTGTAGCCTGGATCAGTGGCTTTTACGGATCAGATAGCGGTACGGCAGCGCCTCGGTTTCCTGCGCCAGCAGCTCATGCTCCATAAAGCGGCAGAAACCGGGAATATCGCGGGTCGTCGCCGGATCGTCGGCCACGATTAGCAGCGTCTCGCCCACCGGCATCGTACGCACGGTCTTGCGCACCATCATCACCGGTTCCGGGCAACGAAGCCCCTGCGCATCAAGCGTATGGTCAGGGCTGGAGAAAAGTTCGCTCATTTTCATCTCACATTAACAAAACGGCCCTAGTTTACCCCCAGTTCGCCAGTACGCAAGCCAGGTTAACGTTTGCGCGAAAAACAACCATTGCAATACGCTCGCAACGCAGTATCATGCAGCCGTTTTTATTGGGTTCCCTCACCCCAACCACTAAAAAGGTCACAATATGAGTCCGTTTACTACCGTACAGCGTAAAAAAGCGCTGATCTGGCTATCGCTTTTCCATCTGCTGGTCATCACTTCCAGTAACTATCTGGTGCAGCTGCCGATCTCCATCTTTGGTTTTCATACCACCTGGGGCGCGTTCAGCTTTCCGTTTATTTTCCTCGCCACCGACCTGACGGTGCGGATTTTCGGCGCTCCGCTGGCGCGACGCATTATCCTCGCGGTCATGATCCCGGCGCTGCTTATCTCCTACGGGGTTTCCGCGCTGTTCTATATGGGCGAGTGGCAGGGGTTTGCCGCATTAACCAGCTTTAACCTGTTTGTCGCCCGTATCGCCGCCGCCAGCTTTATGGCCTACGCGCTGGGGCAAATCCTCGACGTCCACGTCTTTAACCGCCTGCGTCAAAACCGCCGCTGGTGGCTGGCGCCCACGGCATCCACCCTTTTTGGTAACGTCAGCGATACGCTGGCCTTCTTCTTTATCGCCTTCTGGCGCAGCCCGGACCCGTTTATGGCGGCGCACTGGGGTGAAATCGCCATCGTCGACTACTGCTTCAAAGTGCTGATTAGCATCGTATTCTTCCTGCCGATGTACGGCATGTTGTTGAATATGCTGCTGAAAAAACTGGCAGATAAATCTGATTTATCCGCATTGCAGCCAGGTTAAGAGTACTCACGAAACGATGTGATAAGATAAGCGAATGAGCCGTTAATGGCCGTTTATCGAAAGGAAGATGTCAATGCGCAATTTGGTTAAATATGTCGGTATTGGCCTGCTGGTTGTGGGTCTTGCGGCCTGTGATAACAGCGATACAAAAACGCCGACTGCCGGGGCTGCTGCGGAAAGCAACGCCAGCGGGCAACCTATTAGTCTGCTGGATGGCAAACTGAGCTTCTCCCTGCCAGCCGGTATGACCGACCAGAGCGGCAAGCTGGGCACCCAGGCCAACAATATGCACGTCTATTCTGATGCCACCGGCCAGAAAGCGGTGATCGTGATTGTGGGTGACAATACCAACGAGGAGCTGGCGGTGATGAGCCAGCGTCTGGAAGAGCAGCAGCGCAGCCGCGACCCGCAGCTGCAGGTCGTGAGCAATAAATCCATTGAGATCAAAGGCCACACGCTGCAACAGCTGGACAGCATCATCTCCGCCAAGGGTCAGACCGCCTGGTCTTCCGTCCTTCTCGGCAAGGTTGATGACAAACTGCTGACGCTGCAAATCACATTGCCAGCGGATAACCAGCAGCAGGCGCAGACCGAAGCGGAAAACATTATCAACACCCTCGTCATCCAGTAACTACTGGCCTGACGCCGCGGCCTCCGGTTCACCGACCGGGGGCCGTTTTTTTAACCGCCATCCCAGCAGCAGCGCCACCGCAACCAGCCCCGCCGTCGCCAGATAGATCGATGAAATGCCCGCCCACGCCATCAGCAGCCCGGCAAGCGGACCGGTGATCCCCAGCGAGAGATCCATAAATACCGTGTAGGTTGCCAGCGCCGACCCCTGGTTCTGCTGCGGTACGGCCTTCACCGCCACCACGCCAAGCGCCGGGAACACCAGCGAAAAACCGGCTCCGGCAAAGAAAGTGCCGATTTTCGCCATCAGCGGCGTCTCCGCCAGGCCCACTAACAGCAGCCCAATAATCTCGACGACAAAACAGATCATCGCCACGTTCAGCCCGCCGAGGCGGTTAATTCCGTTGGGGAACAGCAGCCGGGTGCCGACAAAGGCGCAGCTAAACAGCGTCAGGGCGAAGGCCGCGCCGTCCCAGCCTTTAGCATCATAAAACAGAGTGATAAAGGTGGCGATAACGCCAAAACCCGCCGAAGCCAGGGCCAGCGCCATGCCGTAGAGCCAGACGCGCCCCAGCACCGCGCGAAACGACATCGCTTTACCCTTGCCCGCTTTGACCGCCGCCCGCGGCAACGCGCACAGCACGGCCACCAGGGCGACCGCCATAATGGTCAACGCCAGCCCGTGCAGGCCAATCAGCGAGTAACAGAGCACGCCGAGCGGCGCGCCCATCGCCATCGCTCCGTAGGTGACAATGCCGTTCCAGGATATGACCCGCCCGATATGCAGCGAACCGACTACCCCGACGCCCCACAGCGTGGAGCCGGTTCCCGCGAAGCTCTGCCCGATGCCGAGGATAATCCGGCCAAGGCACAGCAGCGCCAGGCTAACCACGGGCAAGCCGCCGAAGAGCGCCGCCAGCAGATAGCCTAGTCCGCTCAGAAAGCAGCCGCACAGGCCGAAAATGACGATCTTTTTTGGCCCCAGCAGATCGGCATAGCGCCCGGCGTGAGGGCGGCTGAGCAGCGTAGCGAAGTACTGGAGGCTAATCACCAGCCCGGCCCAAAAGGCGCTAAACCCCATCACATCATGAACATAGCCGGGCAAGACCGCCAGCGGCAGGCCAATGGTCAGGTAGCTGGCAAAGTTAAAAATCACGACAGAGACAATCCGCAGATTGAGGCGCAATCCATTAAGCGCCGGTTCGGCGACGGTTTCGGGCATCGGGTTCCACCAGATTTTTACAACTGTGTTTCATTTCTACCACGCCGCACGTTATAAATCAGCAGCCAGATTAGGATTCCAGGCAGCAAGCCAGCCGCTACACTTAATGAAAATCATAGAAAGGAAGAGTGAATGACAACCCCTCAGCCCGATAAAACGGGCATGCATATTCTGCTCAAACTGGCGTCACTGGTGGTTATCCTCGCCGGTATTCACGCCGCGGCAGATATCATCGTGCAACTATTACTGGCGCTGTTCTTCGCCATTGTCCTCAACCCTCTGGTCACCTGGTTTATTCGCCGCGGCGTGCGTCGCCCGGTCGCCATTACTATCGTAGTGGTGGTGATGCTGATCGTGCTCACCGCGTTAATTGGCGTACTGGCCGCGTCGGTTAACGAATTTGTCGCCATGATGCCAAAATATAATAAAGAGCTGACGGCAAAAGTCCTGCGGCTGCAGGAGGCGCTGCCCTTTTTGCATATTCATATGTCCCCGGAGCGTATGCTGCAACGCATAGACTCCGACAAGCTGATGACGTTCACGACCACCCTGATGACCGGGCTGTCCGGCGCCATGGCCAGCGTCGTTCTGCTGGTTATGACGGTGGTATTTATGCTTTTTGAAGTCCGGCATGTGCCCTATAAACTCCGTTTTGCCCTCAACAACCCGCAAATCCACATCGCCGGTCTTCATCGGGCGTTAAAAGGCGTTTCGCATTATCTGGCGCTGAAAACGCTGCTCAGCCTGTGGACCGGGGTGATTATCTGGTTAGGGCTGATGCTAATGGGGGTGCAGTTTGCGCTGATGTGGGGCGTGCTGGCTTTTCTGCTGAACTATGTGCCTAACATTGGCTCGGTGATTTCCGCCGTCCCGCCGATGATCCAGGCGTTACTTTTTAACGGATATTATGAATGCCTGCTGGTCGGCGCACTCTTTTTAGTCGTGCACATGATTATCGGCAATATTCTCGAGCCCCGCATGATGGGCCACCGGCTGGGCATGTCTACGCTGGTGGTTTTCCTCTCGTTGCTGGTCTGGGGATGGCTGCTTGGACCGGTGGGAATGCTGCTGTCGGTACCGTTAACCAGCGTGTGTAAAATATGGATGGAGACCACCAAGGGCGGCAGTAAGTTAGCCATCCTGCTCGGGCCCGGGCGCCCCAAAAGCAGGCTACCGGGCTAGCTGATCTTGACGTATCAATGCATCCGTATACCCGTATTTAAAAAAGCGGGTATGCGGGAAATACGTTATTCAGATAAGCTTCATAGATAAATCACAACAGAACACTATTCACCTGCTATTTATTTTCAACTTTTTCGCTACAGAGCAGAAACATCCCTCCTTTGATTATATTCATTGATAGAGCATATTAATTTAATTATACTTTTGCACCGGCCTCTAACAAGCGGCCTCCATTATTCGTCTTGACAATAAAAACCCATTAACATCAGAGTCTCCATCTATCTGAACGACTTAAAAGCAGACAAACACACGAATTAATGTAGAATAAAAACGATAGCCGCATAACATCTACGTATCAATATTTCCAACACGATATATTATTTTTTTAACCAATAAAATGATAGGGAGTATTCATGAAAAAAATAATTCGCTGGGTTGCCGCCGCAACGATTATCGGTGCTCTGGCAGGCTGTGCCCGTACAGCGCCCATTGAACAAATCCATACAACAGTAAGCGCAGGCCATACCGAAGCCGAGGTTAAAAATGCAATCATCAAGGCAGGTGCCCAGAGAGAATGGATTATGTCAGACGCTGGGCCGGGGGTGATCAATGCCCGCCAACAAATACGCGACCATATTGCTGAAATTAAAATTAACTATTCCGCAACCAGCTATTCCATCAACTATGCCAGCAGCATTAACCTGATGGCCTCCGGTGGAAAAATTCATAGAAACTATAACCGCTGGGTGCACAACCTTGATAAAGATATTCAAATTACCCTTGCCGCGGACTCAGCTCGGTAAATGAACTCTCTTTGGGCCAATAACGGCCCGTTCCCCCACTAAACTGTAAAGGCTGTGTCAATCGTGTACAAAAAGGACACTCTCAGCGCACTGGATGCTATTACCGAAGCGCAGCGGATTGCTTTTGCCCCCATGCTTTTTCAAACTGCATTATGCCTACGCAACTCAGGCGTACTAGATTACCTCGACCATCAAGGTAAACTCGGTGCGACGCTGGAGGCTATTTGTGAGCATTGCGAGGTAAATGAATACGCCGTCAGCGTATTGCTGGATATGGGATTAAGTGGACGTATCCTTACTCATAAAGGAGAGTGCTATTATCTCGCTAAAGTAGGACATTTCTTACTTCATGATACAATGACCCGGGTAAATATGGATTTCACACAGGATGTTTGTTATCAGGGATTGTTTTTTCTGGAAAATGCGCTCCAGGAAGGAAAGCCAACCGGGTTAAAAGTATTTGGCGACTGGCCCACGATTTATCCAGCCCTGGCACAGTTACCGCAGGCGGCGCGTAAAAGCTGGTTCGCTTTTGATCATTACTATTCTGACGGGGCATTCAATGCTGCACTGCCGTATGTATTCGCCAGCCAGCCCGCAACCCTGTACGATGTAGGCGGAAATACCGGAAAGTGGGCTTTACGCTGCTGTCAGTATGATGAAAATATCGCGGTAACGTTATTAGATTTGCCTCAACAAATTGCACTGGCTCGTGAAAATATAGAAAATGCAGGCCTTACCCACCGCATCGATTTCCATGCTGTGGATATGCTGAGCGACGCGCACCTTCCCGGGGAAGCGGATGTCTGGTGGATGAGTCAATTTCTTGACTGCTTTTCACCAGAACAAATTATCACCATGCTCAGTAACGTGGCGCGCGTGATGAAACCCGGCGCTCGCCTGTGCATTCTGGAACTGTTCTGGGACGCGCAGAAATTTGAAGCTGCATCTTTCAGCCTGAATGCGTCTTCGCTCTATTTTACCTGCATGGCCAACGGTTACAGCCGGTTCTACAGCGTCGACAAGTTTTATCGCTATCTGGAAATGGCAGGATTCCAGGTAGAACAACGTCAGGATAATTTAGGCGTTGGGCATACCTTATTGATATGCCAGAAAATAAAATAACAAAGCAGCGTTACTCGCTGTTTTGGCGTTCAATTTAACGCCAGCAAAATCATTGATTGATCGCGGACGCGAGCGGATGACATTTTCATTTAACATAATTGACTGGCAAGCCATGGCTCCTGGGGTCAGTGGCACCGAACAGTGGCAAAAGTGGTCACGGCATTTGCACGCCATCGACCCCACGGCACCGTTGGCTAAGCTCAGCGAGCTGCCAATGATGACGGCCCGCCGGCTCAGCTCCGGTAGTAAGCTGGCAGTCGAGTGCGGGCTGGCAATACTCCGTCGCCATGAGATAGATGCCGTGGTGTACACCAGCCGCCACGGAGAGCTGGAGCGTAACTACCGGATCCTGCACGCGCTGGCGACAGAGCAGGCGCTCTCTCCAACCGATTTCGCCTTATCCGTGCATAACTCCGCCGTAGGTAATCTGACTATCGCCGCGAAAAAGCCGATCGTTTCATCGTCGCTCTCCGCCGGCCGCGATACTTTCCAGCAGGGATTGTATGAAGTCATGGGTCTGCTGAATGCGGGGTACCAGCGTATTTTAATAGTCGATTTCGACGGTTTCCTGCCTGTTTTTTATCACCCGCAGCTACCACCTTTGATGCCCACCTGGCCCTATGCAACGGCGTGGATTATTGAGGCTGGTAGCGAATGGCAGTGTAAAACCCAACGCTGCGAGGTTGGCGAGGAGAGCGAGCTACCGCAAAGTTTGCTGTTTTTACAACACTATTTGCAGAATACCAGCACATTCACCATCCCCGGTGAGCGCGCGCAGTGGCAGTGGTGCCGCTCATGAATAGTATGCTACCCAAGCTAAACCGTCTTTGGCGAGCGGCAATGACCGGCTTTTGTTTCGCGCTTTTCGGGCTTGGCGGGCTGCTGCTCTCGCTTGTCTGGTTTAATCTGCTGCTGGCAACGATTCGCGACAAAGCCCGTCGCCGTCGACTCGCACGGCGCAGCATTTCAGCCAGTTTCCGATTCTTTCTCACCGTGGTAAAAGCCGTTGGTGTACTCGATTTTCGCATTGAAGGCGGCGACGTTTTGCGCCAGGAGCGCGGTTGCTTGATCGTCGCCAACCACCCTAGCCTGATCGATTATGTCATGCTCGCTTCAGTAATGCCCGAAACAGACTGCCTGGTGAAGAGCGCGCTGCTGAAAAATCCGTTTCTCAGCGGCGTGATTCGCGCGGCGGATTATCTGATTAACGATCAGGCTGATGCCCTGCTTCCGGCCAGCAGCCAGCGTTTACAACAGGGTGACACCATTTTGATTTTTCCCGAGGGAACGCGCACGTTACCTGGCGAAAAAATGACACTACAGCGCGGTGCGGCCAATATCGCGGTTCGCTGCGGTAGCGATTTGCGCGTAGTCGTTATCCGCTGTACCGAGCATATGCTGGGCAAACAGAGCAAGTGGTATGATGCTCCGCCAACGAAACCACGCTTTACCATTGCGGTTGGTGAGCGGCTACAAATCAACCAATTTTACGATGCAAACATACAAGAACCGGCGCTGGCGGCAAGGCAGTTAAACCGGCATATTTTGCTTCAATTACAATCAGGTACTACGCCTGGCACAGGAATTAATGATGCAAGCGCTCTATCTTGAAATTAAAAATCTGATCATAAATACACTGAACCTGGACGAACTGTCCGTTGACGATATCGAAACCGAAGCGGCGCTGTTTGGCGATGGTTTGGGACTGGACTCAATCGATGCTCTGGAACTGGGTCTGGCAGTGAAAAACCAGTACGGTGTGGTGCTGTCCGCCGAGAGTGAAGAGATGCGTCAGCACTTTTTCTCCGTTGCCACGCTGGCATCTTTCATTCACGCGCAACGTACCTGAGGAGACGCCGTTATGACCGCACAAAACGCCATTTACGAAGAAGTCTCCGCGCTGCTGATTAAGCTGTTCGAAGTCGATGCGCAGGCGATTCAACCTGAAGCGCGCCTGTACGAGGATCTGGAGCTGGATAGCATCGACGCAGTCGACATGATCGTACATCTTCAAAAGAAAACCGGTAAGAAAATCAAGCCGGAAGAGTTTAAAGCCGTTCGTACCGTGCAGGATGTCGTCGATGCGGTAGAACGCCTGCTCAAAGAAGCATAATTCTCCGTGTCAGGCGCACGGTCGCTGCCGGTCATCACCCTGCTGACAGGTTTATTGCTGCTGACCTGGCCATTTTTGATCTGGTTTGGTCTGGCGCATAACGGCCTGCGCTGGCTGCTGCCGCTAATTGCACTCTTGCTGTTTTTACGCTGTCGTCAGATCCGACGACAGGCGGGGCCACTACGCATCGTCACACAGATCGTTGCTGCTGCAGGCATCACGCTGTGCTCTGCCAGCTATCTGCTCAAAACTCACCAACTGCTACTGTTTTACCCGGTGGTAGTGAACAGCGTCATGCTAGCGGTTTTTGGCGGTTCGCTGTGGTCAGCTATGCCGATTATCGAACGCCTGGCACGACTGCGAGAACCAGACCTTCCAGAAACTGCCGTTCGTTATACACGCCGTGTGACACAAATTTGGTGCGCATTTTTCATCTTCAACGGCAGCATTGCGCTCTTAACCGCGCTGCACGGCGACATGTCTATTTGGACGGCGTGGAACGGGATGCTCTCTTATCTGTTGATGGGCATGCTGATGGCCGGTGAGTGGTTAGTACGCCAGCGGGTAATGAAAAGAGATAATCAATGAAGCCGATCCTCACTCTGGCCCAGTGGCTCAACGCCCCTCGCCCGGTCGACACGTCGATTGCATGGCAGGAAGGACATACCTGGACACTTGGGCATCTGCGCAAGGATGTCGGTCATCTGCTTGAATACCTGCAACAGCAGGAAGGCGATCGCTGGGCGCTATGTTTTGAAAACAGCTATTTGTTCATCGTCGCGCTGCTGGCAACGCTGCATGCAGGTAAAATACCGGTGCTCCCTGGACACTGCCGCGTAACATTATTGAGTGAGCAGCACACCCTATTTGACGGTCTATTGAGCGATAAAGCGCTGGACTGGCAGGGCTCGCTGCGGGTGGTCAGTTCCGCCATGACGCTCGCCACTGAATCCTTCGCCTTTCCAGCAATCGACAACGATGCATATATTGAGCTGTTTACCTCCGGATCGACTGGTCAGCCAAAACGTGTGAACAAACCAATACGCCTTCTCAACAACGAAGCACAGCTGCTGGCAACGCGCTTTGCCGATCGTCTTGCAAATTGCCGCATAGTCGCTTCAGTCACACCTCAACACCTGTACGGCCTGACATTCCGTATCTTCCTGCCGATGGCCTTAGGTCTGCCTCTCCACGCAGGGATGCTCTGGTACGCAGAGCAGTTGGCGGCTCTGAGCCATAAATATCGGTACGCGTTTATCAGCAGCCCTGCATTCCTCAAACGCCTCGACGGCCAGCTCGCTCCCCCACCGGTAGAGATGATCCTGTCCGCGGGTGGTGTGCTCTCCTGGTCAGATGCCGCGCGAGCAGCTAGCTGGCTGAACGTTTGGGTGGATGAAATCTACGGCAGTACTGAAACCGGCGTTATCGCCTGCCGCGATTACCAACAAGATGATGCGAAATGGTTGCCTTTTCCTGGCATCAGCATCCATCAGGAAAATGGTTCATTTCGCGTTATTTCACCGCTAATTGCAGATGTTGATGGCTTTTTACTCGATGATATTCTGCAATTTTCAAAAAATGGGCAGTTCGGCCTGATTGGACGCCGGGGGCGGGTGGTCAAAATTGAAGAGAAGCGCATTTCGCTCAGCGAAGTGGAGCAGCGCCTGCTGATGTTGGACGGCATCCTTGATGCAGCGGTATTAACGGTAACACGCGGCAGCCGTCAAAGCGTGGGCGCCTTGCTGGTCCTGGATAACAACGCGCGAAAGCGCTGGGGTAAAACCCAGGAATTAACATGGCGGAAAGCGTTGAGCTCATGGCTGGAGCCGGTCGCCGTTCCCCGCTACTGGCGGGTGATTGATGAAATTCCGGTAAACAGTATGAACAAGCGTGTCTATGCGCAATTACAGGAGTTATTTCATGAAACCCCATGAAATTGAGCGCCATCAAGCACAACCTCATCAGATTCAAATCGATTTATATCTCGACCCCACGCTGTTCTGGTTTCGCGGGCATTTTGCCGTCCAGCCGCTGCTCCCGGGCGTTGCGCAAATAGATTGGGTGATGCATTACGCTACCACCCTATTCGCGCCCGGCTGGCGTTTTCATAGTATTCAGAACGTGAAGTTCCAGGCGCCGCTATTGCCGGAGACAGCCGTTACGCTCACCGTACTCTGGCAGGAAGAACGGCAAATACTCACCTTTAGCTATCAGCGCCACGACGGCGAAGCGCGACACATAGCCAGCAGCGGGAAGATCCGTTTATGCCGTTAAATTTTTCCCCGTGCGTGCTGATCCCCTGCTATAACCACGGCGCGATGATGTCGCGCGTGCTGGCGCGTCTTCAGCCGTTTGGCCTGCACTGCATCGTAGTTGATGATGGCAGCGATTTCCGTACGCAACAGGAACTCGAACGATTAGCGGCAGCATCTGCAAATATGACTTTAATTCGCCTGCCGATTAACTCAGGTAAAGGCGCAGCGGTTATTCGCGGCATGCAGACGGCAGCGGAAGCTGGCTTTAGTCATGCCGTCCAGGTTGATGCCGACGGCCAGCATGCTCTTGAAGACATTCCCAAACTGCTTGCCCTGGCCGAGGAACACCCGACGGCGCTGATTTCCGGACAGCCTATTTACGACGATTCCATTCCCCGCTCGCGCCTGTATGGGCGCTGGGTGACCCACGTCTGGGTGTGGATCGAAACGCTTTCGCTTAAATTGAAAGACAGCATGTGTGGCTTTCGGGTCTATCCGGTTGCGCCAACGCTGCGGCTAGCGCAGCGCGTGGCGCTAGGTAAGCGGATGGACTTCGATACTGAAGTTATGGTGCGTCTCTACTGGCAGGGTAGTACCAGTTATTTTATCCCAACCCGCGTTACCTATCCGCTAGACGGGCTATCTCATTTCGACGCCTTCAAAGATAACCTGCGTATCTCACGGATGCACACGCGACTGTTCTTCGGCATGCTGCCGCGCATCCCATCGCTGTTGTTCCGCCACACATCGCCACACTGGGCGCATCAGCAGGAGGTCAGGGGATTGTGGGGAATGCGTGTGATGCTTCTGGTATGGCGCCTGCTAGGGCGCAAGGCATTTACTCTGCTACTCTATCCAGTGGTCGCCGTTTACTGGCTCACGGCTTCCACTGCTCGTAAAGCTTCGCGGAACTGGATAGCTCGCGTACGCGAACAGCTCTCCGAGCGTCTGATGCCGGTCCCCCCTTCGCTCACCAGCTACCAGCACTTTCTGCGCTTCGGAAATGCAATGCTCGATAAAATTGCCAGTTGGCGCGGCGAGCTGCGGTTGGGCCGCGATGTGGTATTTTCGCCTGGCGCGGAAGAAGCCCTCAACGTCAACTCACCGTACGGCAAGCTGCTGCTTGCATCACATCTGGGCGATGTTGAAGCCTGCCGCGCGCTAGCGCAATTACAGGGCAGCAAAATCATCAACGCGCTGGTATTCAGCGACAATGCCCAGCGCTTTAAGCAAATTATGCAGGAAATGGCTCCGCAGGCTGGACTCAACCTGATGCCGGTCACCGACATCGGCCCGGAGACCGCCATCCAGCTTAAAGAGAAGCTAGAGCGCGGTGAGTGGATTGCCATTGTCGGCGATCGCATTGCGGTTAATCCCCAGCGCGGCGGCGAATGGCGCGTCTGCTGGAGCCGCTTTATGGGCCAACCCGCTCCGTTTCCACAGGGGCCGTTCATTCTCGCCTCGATTTTAGGTTGTCAGGTGGATCTGATTTTCGCCCTGCGCCAGCAGGGAACGCTGCGTATTCACTGCGAACCGTTCGCCAATCCGCTGCTGCTGCCGCGCGCCGAACGTCAGGATGCCTTGCAGAAAACTATCGAGCGCTACGCCGAACGCCTCGAGCACTATGCGCTCCAGTCGCCGCTGGACTGGTTTAACTTTTTCGATTTCTGGCAACTGCCGGACACCAAACACAAGGAATAAAAGGTGCTGAACGATCCCCGCTTTACGGCTGAAGTCGAGCTGGCTATCCCGTTCCACGACGTTGATATGATGGGCGTGGCGTGGCACGGCAACTACTTCCGCTACTTTGAGATTGCCCGTGAAGCGCTTCTGAACCAGTTCGACTACGGGTACCGACAGATGAAAGCCTCAGGTTACCTGTGGCCCGTGGTTGATGCGCGGGTAAAGTACCGTAATCCCCTGACCTTTGAGCAGCGCATTCGCGTCCGCGCGCGTATAGAGGAGTTCGAAAACCGCCTGCGCATCGGTTATGAAATTTTCGATGCCGAAACAGGAAAGCGGGCAACGACTGGCTACACCATTCAGGTAGCGGTTGAAGAAAAGAGTCGCGAACTGTGCTTTGTCAGCCCCACGATTCTGTTTGAACGTATGGGAGTTACGCCATGAGATTCTTACCACTGCTGGCGCTGTTCATCAGTCCCATAGTCAGCGCCCTGACGCTTGATAATCTGCAACAGCGCTTTACCGAACAGCCGGTGGTCCGGGCGCATTTCGATCAAACCAGAACGATTAAGGATCTGCCGCAGCCGTTGCGATCTCAGGGGAAGATGCTGATCGCCCGCGACCAGGGTTTACTATGGGATCAAACCAGCCCTTTCCCGATGCAGTTGCTGCTGGATGACAAGCGGATGGTGCAAGTGATTAACGGCCAGCCGCCGCAAACCATCACCGCCGAGAACAACCCTCAGATGTTCCAGTTCAACCATCTGCTGCGCGCGCTGTTCCAGGCCGATCGTAAAGTGCTGGAAGAGAATTTCCGCGTAGAGTTTGTAGACTTAGGCGAAGGACGCTGGACGCTGCGCCTGACCCCCATCACCACGCCGCTGGATAAGATTTTCGCGACCATTGATTTAGCCGGAAAAACGTATCTGGAGAGCATTCAACTCAACGACAAGCAGGGCGATCGTACCGATATCGCACTTTCCCAACATCAACTCACGCCAGCGCAACTGACCGATGACGAACGCCAACGCTTTGCCGCCCAGTAAACGCCCTGCGTTGCTATGGGGAATCGCCTGCCTGATCCTGCTGGGCGTTCTGCTAACGCAGCTGCCTCAGGCGCGGCTAAACAGTAGCGTGCTGGCGATGCTGCCAAAGCAAACACTGGGGAAGACCCCTCCGAGCCTGAACGACGGTTTCATGCAGCGTCTCGACCGACAGTTGGTCTGGTTGGTAAGCCCTGGTAAGAAAGCCGATCCGGCGGTAGCTCACGACTGGCTGATGCGATTGCAAAAATCGCAGGCGCTGGCTGAAGTGAAAGGCCCAATGGACGCCAACAGCCAGCAAGCGTGGGGAGCTTTTTTTTGGCAGCATCGCAACGGACTAATCGATAGCGACACCCGTGCGCGTTTGCAAAACGGCGGCGAGGCGCAGGCGCAATGGATACTTTCCCAACTCTACTCGGCATTCTCCGGCGTTAGCGGCAAAGAGTTGCAAAACGATCCGTTGATGCTGATGCGCGGCTCGCAGCTGGCAATGGCCAAAAACGGCCAACGCCTGCGGCTGATGGACGGCTGGCTGGTGACTCAGGATAAACAGGGCAACTACTGGTATCTGATGCATGGCGAGCTGGCCGGTTCCTCGTTTGACATGCAGCAGACGCATCGGTTGGTCACCACGCTAAAAACGCTGGAAGGTGAACTTAAAGCGCAATATCCGCAGGCACAGTTGCTGTCTCGCGGCACGCTCTTTTACAGCGATTACGCCAGCCAGCAGGCGAAACAGGATATCTCCACCCTCGGCGTGGCGACTCTGTTCGGCGTGATTCTGCTGATTATGGCGGTATTCCGCTCGCTGCGCCCGCTGCTTTTGTGTCTGATATCCATTGCTATTGGCGCGCTGGCGGGCACGGTCGTGACGCTGCTTATTTTCGGCGAGCTGCATCTGATGACGCTGGTGATGAGCATGAGCATTATCGGAATTTCCGCTGACTATACGCTCTATTATCTGACCGAACGGATGGTGCACGGTGCACAAATGTCACCGTGGCAAAGCCTCGCTAAAGTGCGGAATGCGCTGCTGCTGGCGCTACTGACTACCGTAGCGGCGTACCTGATTATGATGCTCGCCCCCTTCCCCGGTATTCGTCAGATGGCGGTCTTCGCGGTGATGGGGTTAAGCGCCTCCTGTTTAACGGTGATTTTCTGGCATCCGTGGCTATGTCGTGGTCTGCCCGTCCGTCCTGTTCCGTCCATGGTACAAATGCTGCGCTGGCTTGCCGCATGGCGACGCAATAAAAAGCTTTCCATCGGTTTGCCTGTGGTGCTGGCGCTGTTCTCGCTGGCAGGTCTTGCCACGCTGCGCGTTGATGATGATATATCACAGCTACAAACGCTGCCGCAGGACATCCTGGCCCAGGAAAAAGCCATTACCGCGCTCACCGGACAAAGCGTCGACCAGAAATGGTTCGTAGTTTATGGCAAATCTGCCCAGCAAACCCTGGAGCGGCTGGAACGCTTTACCCCCGAGCTGGAGCAAGCGAAAACAGAAGGATGGCTCAGCAGGTATCGCACCATTCCGCTAAATTCGCTCACCCGACAGCAGCAGGATCTTAGTTTGTTGAAAAATGCTGCGCCCACCGTTACCGCAGCCCTGAATAACGCCGGACTAGCGGCAGTAAATCCCGACCTCAACGCCATGCAGGTAACGGTTGATGCCTGGCTTGCCAGCCCGGCTAGCGAAGGGTGGCGGCTATTGTGGATAACGCTGGCAGATGGAGAAAGCGGCGTACTAGTGCCAGTAGAAGGCGTGAACAATAGCGCAGCGCTAAATGCTCTCAGCACAAGATATGTTGGTGTTGCGTGGGTGGATCGCAAAAGCAGCTTCGACGAGCTGTTCACACTTTATCGTCATATCCTGACCGGCCTGCTGTGCGTTGCGCTAGCGGTGATTGCCTGCGGGGCGATGATTCGGCTTGGGTGGCGAAAAGGGCTAATTAGCCTGGTGCCGTCGATGTTATCCCTTGGCTGCGGGCTGGCCGTACTTTCGCTGAGCGGTCATACGGTAAACCTGTTCTCGCTACTGGCGCTGGTGCTGGTGCTCGGAATTGGCATTAACTACACGCTGTTTTTTAGCAATCCGCACGGCACTCCGCTGACGTCGCTACTGGCGATTACGCTGGCGATGCTAACTACGATCTTGACCTTGGGCATGCTGGTTTTTAGCGCCACCCAGGCTATCAGCAGTTTTGGCATTGTACTAGTAAGCGGTATTTTCACCGCGTTTCTGCTTTCACCACTGGCGATGCCCGCGAAAAAGAGAAAAAAAGATAATGATTAAACCGACGTTCTGGCGCGCCATCGCTCTGATCGCAACGCTGATACTGGCCGGATGCAGCAGCTCGCAGCCGGAACAACAAGGGCGCCCTCAGGCCTGGCTCGAGCCGGGCACGCGCGTCACACTGCCTTTACCGGACATCTCTCCGCCGATTAATTCACAGCAACTACTCACCGGCAGCTTTAACGGCAAAACCCAGTCGCTGCTGGTACTGCTCAATGCTGACGATAAAAATCTCACGTTGGCAGGACTCTCCTCTGTCGGCATTCGCCTGTTCCTTGTGACCTACGATGAAAAAGGGCTGCACAGCGAACAGTCAATCGTGGTACCGCAGTTGCCGCCAGCAAGCCAGGTGCTGGCTGATGTCATGCTCAGCCACTGGCCAATTCACGCCTGGGAGTCGCAGTTGCCAAAAGGCTGGACATTGATCGACTGCGGCGATAAGCGCGAACTGCGCAACGCCAGCGGTAAGCTGGTCACCGAAATCATCTATCTGAATCGCAAAGGCAAGCGTGAGCCGATCAGCATCGAACAACATGTCTTTAAATACCACATCACCATTCAATATCTGGGTGACTGAAATGATCTATATTTCTGCCGTCGGCATGATCAACGCGCTGGGTAGCGATAACAATGAAATTGCCGCCAACCTGATGCGCGGCGTGGCACCCGGTATGCGCCCTCGTTCGGGCTGGCTTCGGGGACATCCGCACGCGGTATTAGCCGGTGTAGATGGCGAACTGCCGGTCATTCCCGATGAGTTCAGCGCCCATCGTTCGCGCAATAATCAATTACTACTGGCGGCGCTTAAACACATTCAGCCGCAGGTCGATAAGGCTATTACGCAGTACGGACGGGACCGGATTGCCGTGATACTGGGTACCAGTACCTCTGGACTTGATGAAGGCGATACGCACGTTAATCTGACGCTTAACGGACAGGAAAGCGCGGCCTGGCAGTACCCGCAACAAGAGCTGGGAGACCCATCGCGCTTTCTTAGCCGCTGGCTGGCACTGGCTGGCCCGGCATTCACGCTGTCAACCGCCTGCTCTTCCAGCGCCCGGGCAATAATTAGCGGACGCCGCCTGCTTGAAGCCGGGCTAGCGGACGTCGCGATTGTCGGCGGTGCGGATACGCTGAGCCGAATGCCGATCAATGGCTTCCACAGTCTGGAATCCCTCTCCCCAACGCTGTGCCAGCCGTTCGGTCGTGACCGCAATGGCATTACTATTGGTGAAGGTGCCGCGTTGATGCTGCTGACTCGTGAACCGCAGCCTATTGCTTTACTGGGCGTGGGCGAGTCGAGCGACGCATACCATATTTCAGCGCCGCATCCACAAGGTGAAGGAGCGATCCGCGCCATTCATCAGGCGCTGCACGACGCAGGAATCACGCCAGAGCAGGTGGGCTACATCAATCTGCACGGTACCGCCACGCCGCTTAACGACCAGATTGAATCCAGAGTGGTGCACGAACTGTTCGGCGAAACGGTGCCATGCAGTTCCACTAAACACCTAACCGGCCACACGCTGGGTGCGGCAGGGATCACCGAAGCGGCGATCGGTATGCTAATTTTGCAACGCAACCTGCCACTACCGCCGCAGAATTTTAGCTCCTCGCCACGCGACGAAACGCTGCCGCCCTGCGGTATCATCGAGCAGCCGCAGCCGCTTGAACGTCCAGTTATCCTGTCAAACTCGTTTGCCTTTGGCGGCAATAACGCCAGTATTCTGCTCGGGAGGATCTCATGAGCGACTATTTACCCCCCGGCGAATACCTGCCGCACGACGAGCCAATGCTGCTGCTTGATGAAGTGGTAAATGTGACGGACGACTCCACCCTCTGCCGAGTCACGGTATCGGCCAATGGCACGCTGGCCCCCTTTCTCGATGCAGAAGGCCATCTCCCCGGCTGGTTTGCCCTGGAGCTTATGGCGCAAACCGTTGGCGTCTGGTCAGGCTGGCACCGCCACCGGCAGGGACAAGAGAGTATTTCCTTAGGTATGGTACTCGGCGCGCGTGAACTGGTCTGCGCGGCGGGGATTGTTCCCGCCGGATTAACGCTGAATGTCTCCGTCACGTTGCTGATGCAGGATGAGCGCTTCGGCAGCTTTGAATGCACGATCGCCGCTGGCGAAGAGACGTTGGCTACTGGCAGGGTTAACACCTTCCAGCCAACATCTGAAGAACTTAACACCCTATTTCAACAAGGAGCGTCCGCATGAATCGTTCAGTTTTGGTTACCGGCTCCAGCAAGGGAATCGGTCGCGCTATCGCCCTCCAACTGGCAGCGGACGGCTTTATTGTTGGCGTCCATTATCATCGCGATGCGCAGGGCGCGCAGGAGACGCTGGATGCGATTCTCGCCGCAGGCGGCGCTGGCCGCCTGCTGACGTTTGACGTCGCCAACCGCGAGCAGTGCCGCAAGGTGTTAGAGCAGGATATCGAGGCACATAGCGCGTGGTACGGCGTGGTGAGCAATGCTGGTATCACACGCGATGCGGCCTTCCCGGCGCTCAGCGATAACGACTGGGATACGGTGATCCACACCAATCTGGATAGCTTCTACAACGTTATTCAGCCGTGCATCATGCCAATGATTAGCGCGCGTAAGGGCGGGCGAATCATTACGCTTTCTTCGGTTTCCGGCGTAATGGGCAATCGGGGCCAGGTTAACTACAGCGCGGCCAAAGCGGGGATTATCGGGGCGACGAAAGCGCTGGCAACTGAGCTGGCAAAACGCAAAATTACCGTCAACTGCATCGCACCGGGGCTTATCGACACCGGGATGATCGAAATGGAAGAGGCCGCGCTTAAAGAGGCGATGTCGATGATCCCCATGAAACGGATGGGCCATGCGGACGAAGTGGCCGGGCTTGCCAGCTATTTAATGTCGGATGTGGCGGGCTACGTGACCCGTCAGGTGATTTCCATCAATGGAGGGATGTTATGACGCGTAGAGTGGTGATTACAGGCATGGGCGGTGTCACCGCCTTTGGAGAAAGCTGGCAGGCCGTTTCCACCAGACTGCTTGACTACGAGAACGCAGTACGCAAAATGCCGGAGTGGCAGGTTTATGACGGCCTGCATACGCTGCTGGGCGCGCCGGTCGATGATTTCACCCCACCGGAGCATTATACCCGTAAGCGTATTCGCTCCATGGGCCGCGTATCGCTGATGTCCACTCGCGCCACTGAACTGGCGCTGGAGCAGGCAGGGCTAATTGGCGAGGCAGTGCTAACCAACGGCGAAACTGGTATCGCCTATGGCTCCTCAACCGGCAGCACCGGACCAGTGAGTGAATTCGCCACTATGCTGACCGAAAAACACACCAATAACATCACCGGCACCACCTACGTACAGATGATGCCGCATACCACCGCCGTCAACACCGGGCTGTTTTTCGGATTGCGCGGTCGCGTTATCCCCACATCCAGTGCCTGTACCTCAGGCAGCCAGGCGATTGGTTACGCATGGGAAGCGATTCGTCACGGATATCAAACAGTAATGGTGGCTGGCGGCGCAGAAGAGCTATGTCCGTCGGAAGCGGCAGTGTTTGATACCTTATTCGCCACCAGCCAGCGTAATGATGCCCCCAAAACCACCCCTTCCCCGTTCGATGAACAACGCGATGGTCTGGTGATTGGCGAAGGCGCAGGCACGCTGATCCTGGAAGAACTGGAGCACGCCAAAGCGCGCGGTGCGACCATCTACGGTGAGATTATCGGTTTCGCCACCAACTGCGACGCGGCGCATATAACCCAACCGCAGCGAGAAACCATGCAGATATGCATGGAGCAGTCACTGAAAATAGCAGGCCTGAGTGCTCTGGATATTGGCTATATTTCCGCTCACGGAACGGCGACCGATCGCGGTGATATTGCAGAAAGCCTGGCAACAGAGGCGATTTATGGTAACAACGTCCCCTTCTCTTCCCTGAAAAGTTATTTTGGCCATACCCTGGGTGCCTGCGGTGCGCTGGAAGCCTGGATGAGCCTGCATATGATGCGCGAAGGCTGGTTTGCGCCAACGTTGAACCTGCATCATCCGGATGCCAACTGCGGCGCACTGGATTACATCATGGGTGAAGCCCGCAAAATTGACTGTGAGTTTCTGCAAAGCAACAACTTTGCCTTTGGCGGCATTAACACCTCTATTATCATCCAGCGCTGGCCCTGAAATGTACCGGCTTTTTCTGGGAAACGTGTCGGCCTTAAGCGCAGGCGATCTGCCGTCTGCATTGATCTCCTGCGCGCCTCAGGGCGCCGGCCAAACTCGCTGGCTGGCCGGGCGTGCCCTGCTTTCCCATGCCGTTTCGCCACTGCCGGAAATTATCTATAGCGAACAGGGCAAACCTGCTTTCTCGGCCGGTACGCCACTGTGGTTCAATCTGAGCCACAGCAACGACGATATCGCGTTACTGCTGAGCGACGAAGGTGAAGTGGGTTGCGATATCGAAGTTGTACGCCAGCGCGATAACTGGCGCGCGTTGGTAAGCGCGGTTTTTAGCCCCCGCGAACAGGCTGAGATCGAGGCTATCCCCCCGGAACGGCAGATAGCTGCCTTCTGGCGGATCTGGACACGCAAAGAAGCCATCATCAAGCAGTACGGCGGAAGCGCCTGGCAAATGCGCAGTATCGACAGCACGCAGCCCTCCGCGCTGTCGGTGAGCCAGATTCAGATAGGATCGCTCAGCCTCGCGGTCTGCACGCCAACACCATTTCTTTTGACCACCGCGAACATCAGCCGGGTTCGCTCGTAAAATCAAGCCCTGCGGGCAACCGGCACCAGACTGCACGCTCCCGTAGCGCGGTCAACACTGCACCACCGGAAAGATTCAATGCCAATCATCAGCCCCGCCACACTTTCCGGAGGCGATGCTGCGCATCTGTCCGGGCTACCGGCCAGCAGCCGGCTCAACTCCGCAGCCCGAGCGGCGCAGCGCCACCGGGAAGAAACAGTGATATTAGCCAGGCTAATTGAGCCGCTTCACCGGCCAGAAGATCGTCAGCACCCCGGCGACAATCAGCAGCACGCCCAGCAGCGATTGCCAGTGGAAAGGTTCATGCCAGCCGGGGAGCCAGATGGCGGCGGCCCATACCAGGATGTAGCTCAGGCTCAGCAGCGCGTAGGCTTTCGCCAGCGGCAGTTGATGCAGAGCGAAGTACCAGCAGACCATCGACAGCAGGTAACCCATAAGCCCGAACGCCAGGCCAAACGTGCCCGCCCGCAGATGCAGCAGATGGTTGAGGAAGGTGAATATCTCCGTCAGCGGCGGGAGCTCGACCATCGCGCTGCGCAGCAGCAGCTGCGCGCCGCTCGCCAGGCCGACGCTGAATAACGCCCAGATTAAGCCCATCAGATACGGCTCCCGAGAATAACGATCCCAACGACGATGAGACCCACGCCAAGCCAGTGGCGACGCGCGACCGGCTCGCGCCAGATCCCCCACGCCGCCAGCGTCACCCAGACGAAGTTCAGGCTCAGCATGGGATAGGCGATGCTGACCGGGATCGACTGCAGCACGCTAAGCCACAGCAGCATGCTGCAGCCGAGAGAGAGCAGCGCGAGCCCCAGCCAGCCAAGGATATGGTACCCGCGCCGCCCGGATTTGGACGGGCGGGTCGCCTGTTTCTGGCACAGCTGTCCGGCGCAGCTCAGCAGGCTGGCGAAAACCAGACAGATCCAGACGCTCATTGCGGCAGATACTGGATATATACCACGCGCCCAAGCTCGTAGGAGCTATCCGGTTTCGGTAGCGCTAAATCAGCCATACTTTCTCCTTTATCCATCAGCAGAACCAGCGAGACGGGGCCCTGTTGGCGGTGCGTCGCTAGCCAGTCAGCAAAATGGGCTTGATCGACAAACTGGTGCTGCGCGTCCGGCCAGGAGAGACCGTACTTCAGCTCGCCCTGCTTGTCGAACAGAATGATATCGCTGCGCTTGAGCTCCCACGACAGCCCGCCGGCGATACCGACGTTATTGGTCAACACGTAGCGGCTCGGGGTCAGCGATTCGCTGACGATATCCACCAGGAACTGCGGCTGCTTGCTGTCGATCACCCGATCCGGGATAGCGAAGCCCACCAGCAGCGCCAGCCCGAGCGGGCAGCAGGCGGCGAGGGTCCAGCGGCGGCCGTTGTCCTTCATCGCCATCCAGCCCATCAGCGCCCAGCAGCCAAATATCAGCGCCGCCAGCAGGCACTTATAGAGCTCAATATGGCTCCATACCGGCTTGTGCATAAAGCCCCACGGCGAAACCACCAGCACGGCGACCAGGCCAATCAGGCCAAAGGCCAGGTTGATCGCGCCGTTAATTTTCAGCGCCTTCGCCCCCGCTTTCGCCGCGTCCAGCGCGTAGCGCGCCATCAGAATCGACAGGGGAGCAAAACAGGGCAGGATATAGGTTGGGAGTTTACCCTTAGCAATGCTGAAGAACAGGAACGGCATCGCCACCCATCCGAGCAAATAGAGCGCACCGCGCGACTCATCGCGTTCGGTCCAGCCGCGCTTGAGCGCACCCGGCAGCAGCGCCAGCCACGGCAGGCTGCCGGCAATCAGGAACGGAATGTAGTACCAGAACGGCGCTTTATGCTGGGCATCTTTTTCCGCGAAACGCTGGATATGCTCCACCCAGAAGAAGTAGCGCCAGAAGTCCGGCTCGCGTTTGGCGATGGCAAGACCCCACGGCAGCACCACCAGCGCGCAGACGCCCACCGCCAGCCAGCCGTAAGTCAACACTTCGCGCCAGCGCTTACGCGCAATCACCCACGGCAGTACCCCGACCACCGGCACCGCCAGCGCGAGGAAGCCTTTGGTCATCACCCCCATCCCGCAGGCCACGCCGAGTAAAACATAGCCGAGAATTTTGCCGCCGCGGCTTTGGGCCTGCGCCGCGCCCCAGAAGCTGCACATCGCCAGCGCCATCCACATGGTGATCATCGGGTCGAGCACCGCGTAGGTGCCGATACCGTAGACCAGCAGCGTGGTCAGGAAGATCGCCGGTGACAGGATCGCGACGCGTTTATCGCGGAAAAGACGCCATGCCAGCCAGGCGACCAGCAGAGCGGTGACGGTAATGGAAAACACCACCCCAAAGCGGACGGCAAAATTATTGTGGCCGAATAGCCACTGGCCGATGCTGTTGATCCAGTAGCCGGCAATGGGCTTTTCAAAGTAGCGCAGCCCGAGGAAATGCGGCACCACCCAGTCGCCGGTCGCCAGCATTTCGCGGCTGATCTCCGCGTAGCGGGTTTCATCAGGCTGCCAGAGCAGGCGGAAGTTAAGCGGCAGTAAATAGTAGAGGACAAAAAGGGCGACCAGAGAGGCGCCGTAGCGAATGCTTTTCATCAAACACCCGAATTGAGTAATTGTTCACGTCCAAGCCAGCCTTCCCGGCCGGCCAGTTCACCACGAACCACTTTACCTCGCGGCAGCACGCTAAAATCGGCGGGCAGCAGCTGGCTTAGCGGGCAAAACCGGATCTCTTCCTGTGCGGCCATGGTCAGCAGTTCATCAAACTGCTCCGCGAAGGCGATGCCTTCCACTTCGGCATGGATGGTATAGACCGGCGTCCCCGCGTCGCGATGGATGCAGTCCAGCAGATAGCGGTTGAAGCCCGCACTATCCACCGCGTTGCCCACCACTTCATCCCAGGTCGGTAAGGTTACCGGGATCTGCACGGTTCCCGGCGCGCCGTTCCCCAGCTGCGGCAGAAAAGGCCCGGTCCCCCGGCAGTCGCTGTTATAGAGGAAATCGAAAGCCTCTTTGGCTTTGATCACCCGCTGATCGGCACGCCAGCCGGCAACGGCGGAACAGGTGACCGGGCGACCGATAATCCGCTCCAGCTCCAGCAGCCCGCGTTCAACCTCCAGCGTCAGCCTTTCCTGCGGCCAGACGCCGCTCCACGCCTGCCAGCTATAGTGATCCCAGGCGTGCAGGCCGACTTCATGCTCCTGCGCGGCGGCGCGGATAACGTCCTCATTCCCGGCGCCGATCCTGCGCCCTGGCCAGGCGGTACCGGCCAGCAGGATATCCCAGCCGTACAGCGACGCGGCCTTTGAGCGCAGCATCTTCCACAGAAACTTCGGTTTTATCAGGCGCCAGATATGGCGCCCCATGTTGTCCGGCCCGACGCTGAAAAAGAAGCTTGCCTGAATCCCGTGCTGGCTCAGCAGAGCCAGCAGCCGCGGGACCCCGTCCCGCGTGCCGCGAAAGGTATCGACATCTATGCGTAAGCCGACCTGTTTCATGATTTTCCGCTGTCCGTCAGCTCAACCGTGCGCAGGAAGAAGTCCAGGGTGTGTTCCACGGTCTCTTCCATTTCCACCGTTGGCACCCAGTTCAGGCAGCGCTTCGCGTTGCGAATGCTCGGCTTACGATGTTCGACGTCCTGGTAGCCTTTACCGTAGTAATCGCTGCTTTCCACTTCGCGGAACCCGGCAAACGGCGGGAAGCGGTCGCGCAGCGGATGGCGTTCAAAGCAGGCCAGCAGCATTTCCGCCAGCTCTTTGATACTCGCTTCGTTATCCGGGTTGCCGATGTTGATGATCTGCCCGTCGCAGCGGCCGTCTTTGTTCTCAATGATGCGGAACAGCGCTTCGATACCGTCGCTGATATCGGTAAAACAGCGCTTCTGCTTACCACCCTCAATCAGCTTGATCGGCGAACCTTCAACCAGGTTCAGGATCAGCTGGGTGATGGCGCGAGAGCTACCGATGCGCGCGGCGTTGAGGTTATCGAGGCGCGGCCCCATCCAGTTAAACGGACGGAACAGGGTAAACTTCAGGCCGTTCTTATCGCCGTAGGCCCAGATCACGCGGTCCAGCAGCTGCTTGGAGACCGAGTAGATCCAGCGCTGTTTGTTAATCGGCCCGACCACCAGATTGGAGGTATCTTCATCGAAGTTATTGTCGGTGCACATGCCGTACACTTCCGAGGTCGACGGGAAGATGATGCGCTTATCGTATTTCACGCAGTCGCGGATAATCTTCAGGTTCTCTTCGAAATCCAGCTCAAACACGCGCAGCGGGTTGCGGGTATATTCGATTGGCGTGGCAATCGCCACCAGCGGCAGGACCACGTCGCACTTCTTAATGTGGTACTCGATCCACTCGGAGTGAATGCTGATATCGCCTTCAACGAAGTGGAAGCGCGGGTTGTCGAGGAAGCGGCTGATAGCGTCGGAGCCAATGTCCAGGCCGTAAATCTCGTAGTTGTCGTCCTGCAGCAGACGCTCGGTCAGGTGGTTGCCGATAAAGCCGTTCACCCCGAGGATCAGCACGCGGGTACGGCGCTTAATCGCCACCACCGGTTTGCTGCTCAGCACCGCGCCGGCAACCAGGCCAAGCGCCTGCGCCAGCTGCGTACCCTGCATATAAACGCCGCGCTCGGTCTGCCCGGTAACGATTTCTAACGCCCCTTCCTGGCAGGCGACCACCAGCGGCGCAACGGAGATCACCGTCCCCGCTTTGGCGGCGGCCAGATCGTGGCGCACGCGGGATTTCCAGACGATAAACTTGTTCGCGCCGGCGTAGCCGAACGCGCCCGGCCACGGATCGGAGACCGCACGGACGAGGTTGTGCAGCGTCTGGGCCGAGCGTTCCCAGTCGAGGCGACCGTCTTCCGGCGTACGGCGACCGACGTAAGTCGCCTGGCTTTCATCCTGGGCGCGCTCTTCGGTTTTGCCGTCGCGGATGGCGGGCAGCGCCTGAGCCAAAAGTTCCGACGCCGCGGAACAGAGCTTACGGTGCAGCGCCAGCGCCGCGTCATCCGCGCCGATCGCGACGCTTTTCTGCGCCACGATATTGCCGGCATCGGCGCGGTTAACCATACGGTGCAGCGTCACGCCGGTTTCGCTTTCGCCGTTCACCAGCACCCAGTTCAGCGGCGCGCGGCCGCGGTATTTTGGCAGCAGTGAACCATGCAGGTTAAAAGCCCCCTGCGGCGCAATATTCAAAATGTCATCGCACAGCAGGTTGCGGTAGTAGAACGAGAACAGCACGTCCGGTTTAATCTCACGAATACGTTCGATCCACAGCGGATGATTCGCATCTTCCGGCGCCCATACCGGGATGCCTTGCTCAGCGGCAATACGCGCCACGGAGCCAAAAAAATGGTTTTCGCCAGGGTTATCCGGATGGGTAAAAATAGCGGCGATGTCATAACCGGCATCCAGCAGAGACTGAATACCTGCACAACCCATATCGTGATAAGCGAAGACTACGGCTTTCATGAACGATCTTCCTCTTGAGATGCCGTTTCCGGCTGGCGAACAACACGTTGAATAAAGTAGCGAGGGCGGGCGCGGACATCGTTATAGATGCGGCCGATATACTCCCCGAGCAGGCCCATCCCGACGAACTGGGCGCCGATAAACATGAACAGCACCGCGAACAGCATGAACACCCCTTCCGCCGCCCACTGGGGACCAAACACCAGACGCAGCACTACCAGCATCAGGCCGAAGGCGAAGCCCAGCAGAGCGATGACGCTGCCGAACAGGCTCAGCAGGCGCAGCGGCGTGGTGGTCAGGCAGGTCACCAGGTCGTACATCAGGTTAATCAGGCGCATAAAGCTGTATTTAGAATCGCCGAATTCGCGCTCGGCGTGCATCACCGGGATCTCAACCGCCCGGCGGGCAAAAGTGTTCGCCAGAATCGGGATAAACGTACTGCGCTCATGGCAGTTGAGCATCGCGTCGATGATATGGCGGCGATAGGCGCGCAGCATGCAGCCATAGTCGCCCATCGCTTTACCGGTGGTGCGCTGGATTAGGCGGTTGATCATCTTCGAGGCGCTTTTACGGAAGAAGGTGTCCTGGCGGTTCTGGCGCACGGTACCGACCACGTCGTAGCCCTCATCGGCCTTCTCGACCAGGCGCGGGATCTCTTCCGGCGGGTTTTGCAGGTCGGCATCAAGGGTAATGATCAGGTCACCGGTAACGTGGCTGAAGCCCGCCATAATCGCCGAGTGCTGACCATAGTTGCGGTTCAACAGGACCGCCACCACGTGGCTGCCTTCGGCCTCGGCGGCTTCGGTGAGCATTCGCGCCGAGTCGTCGCTGCTGCCGTCGTCGACCAGCAGAATTTCATATTGCCGTCCGAGCGTCGCGCAGGCGGTGTCGGTGCGGCGGATAAGCTCCGGCAGGCTCTCCTGTTCGTTATACACAGGAATAACGACCGAGACCTTTTTCACGGGAGGGTAGCTAAACATATCAACGTCCTGACAGCTGGTGCAGTGCGGAAATGACCCGAGTGACATCGTCATCGGTCATATCCGGGAACAACGGAATGGAACAAATGCGCGCGCTGTTCCATTCCGTATGCGGTAATGAAACTTCAGGGAAACGCTCGCGGTAATACTTTTGCGTATGGGCCGCGCGGAAGTGCAGGCCGGTGCCAATGCCCATGGCCTTCAGTCTTTCCATCAGCGCATCGCGGCTGATGCCGCAGGCGGCTTCGTCAACGCGGATAATAAACAGGTGCCAGGCGTGCTGATGCTCCCACGACGGCGCCACCAGCGGCCTGAAGGGCGTATCCGCCAGCTCGCGCAGATAGCGTTGCGCAATGGCGGCGCGGCGCTGATTGGCGTGGGCGAGCTTATCCAGCTGCACCAGCGCCAGCGCGGCGTTGATATCCGCGAGATTGTATTTAAAGCCCGGCGAAATCACCTCCGCCTGCGGCGCGCGGCCCAGGGTCTGGCGGTCATAAGCGTCAACGCCGAGGCCGTGGAACTTCAGGCTGCGAATGCGCGCGGCCAGCTCGTCATCGTCGGTTACCACCAGCCCGCCTTCGGCGCAGGTCATATTCTTGATCGCATGGAATGAAAAAATGGCGGTACCGCGCCACCCGACGTGGCGGCCTTTGTAGTACGTCCCCGCCGCGTGGGCGGCATCTTCAATCACCGGAATAGCGTGACGCTCGCCAATCGCGCGAATGGCGTCAATATCCGCCGGTGCGCCAGCATAGTGCACAGGGATAATGGCTTTGGTTCGCGGGGTGATTGCCGCTTCAACCGCTTCGGGGGTAATCATCAGGTTATCGGGATCGACATCGATCATCACCGGGGTCGCGCCGAGCAGGCAGATCATGTTCAGCGTGGAGACCCAGGTCTGGGAAGGGGTGATCACTTCATCACCCGCACCGATACCCAGCCCCATCAGCGTGACGTGCATGCCGCCGGTCGCCGAACTGACGGCGATGGCGTGACGGTTGCCGGTTAACGTGCAGAACGCCTCTTCCAGCGCCTGATTTTTCGGTCCAGTGGTGATCCAGCCCGATTGCAAAACTTCACGCAGCGCAGCCAGCTCTGCGTCGCCCATCGACGGGCGCGAAAACGGCAAAAAATCGCTCATCATGTTCCTGTTCTGTGAATGACCCGCGAAAAAACGGGTCGATAAGAAATATCCTGCACCTGCTGACCTAAACAAAATGAAAATGAAAGCGAAATCAGTCCGATGGCGCATTTCATTATTTTGTATTCAGATGTTATTAAATTTAGTCAGCTTTGCTTAGGATAATATTAAGAAATTAATATTAATTAGATATGCATGATGATTTTGTTAAAAATCATTGAGATAGGTTGGAATTTATTGCAGAAAAAGGCGCTATAGCGTTCCCGCTTGACGGAGAAATAGCGGGAACGCATTGGCGAAAAGTAAACGGATGCTCAACCAGATTCCAATAAGCTATCTTTAAACATCGTTCAGCAAATATAAAAAATCCAGTCGAATCACGAAACTATTTCAAAATGATTACAGGTTGGCAGGAAAGTTGTCAGGTAATTCATTAGCCGGGCAATTAATCACTTCGTCATTATCCGCGCCGCAATCGCGCACAAAAGTGATGGTGGCAAACTCATCAATCACTTCTGTCGGATAAGCCGGACCGGCTTCACGATAAGAGACCATCAGCGGAATATGATCGTTCTGGAAGCAGACGGTTTTCTCCGGGTTATTCATTACCCAGCGCGGGAAAAAGATGGTGCCGTGAAACAGCTTATCGCCGAGGTTAACGATCAGGCTCACGTCGGTACCGGTCGGTTCGGTCCAGGAAATTTTGTAGATGCTTTCGCCGACGCGAACGATGTAAGCCTGCTGATCTTTCACCCAACGATTCGCCACGATACCGCTGTGAATGCGATAATCCAGGGTGGTGCCGTTTTTAACGTAAATTTCGTAGTTCCAGCCATTATCATAGGTATAAACCAGATGTTTACCGATAAAACCGCTCAGGTCATGTTTGTCGAATGTGCTCATAATCTGTTCTCCTCTGTTTGTTGAGAACAAGCATACTGCTTTAAAAAATGGATGAATAACGCTATGTTTGGATTAAACCCATTCACTTTTTAGATGGATTATGCACAAGACTACGCTGGAACAATGGGCGCTGCTGGAGAAAGTTGTCGAGCTGGGTAGCTTCGCGAAGGCGGCGGACGAGACCCACCGCAGCCAGTCGTCGGTGAGCTATAATCTCGCGCTGTTGCAGGAGCGGCTGGGCGTTACGCTGCTGACGCCATCGGGCCGTCGCGCGGTGCTGACCCCGGCAGGCGAGCTGCTGCTCGGCCAGGTTAAGCCGCTGCTGCAGGCCTTCTCTTATGTCGAAACCCATGCCGCCACCCTGCGAGACGGCGCCCGGACCCGGCTGGATCTGGTGGTCGACAGCATTTTCCCACGCCAGCGGCTGTTCGCCATTCTGCGCCAGTTTCAACAGCGCTACCCGCAAACTCAGGTCAGGTTGACCGAAGTGCTGGAAAACGTTGAGGAAGAGCATCCGGCCCGCACCGAGGCGGACGTGATGGTGCTGACCCGCCGTCAGGATATTACCGGCCGCGGCGAATGGCTGATGAACATTGATTTTGTCGCCGTCGCCCATCGCGATCATCCACTCTCCGCACTGGCGGGGCCGCTGGACGACAGCGCGCTGGCCCCCTGGCCGCTGGTGCGCATCGCCGACCGCAGCAACGACCCGCAATCTTCCCGCGATGCATGGACGTTTTCCACTATTGATGCCGCCATCGATGCGGTGCTGTATCAGGTCGGATTTGGCTGGCTGCCGGAAGAGCGCATTGGCCCACAGCTTCAACAAGGGGTGCTGAAGGCGCTGCCGCTGGGACACGGCGCGCGGCGGGCAACGCCGCTGCACCTGATCGTTAAGCGTGATTTAACACCTATTGATGAGCAGGTCGCCACGCTGCTGGATCTGTTCAGAGCGCCCTGATGGGCTTGTTTACCCGGCTCGCGCTGCGCTTAGCCGGGCTACAGAATCACTGCGGTCTGCTCCCGGGGGCGGCGCTTATCGCGCCTTGCCCGGGCTACAGGTTCCCTGCCGTCTGTGGTCTGGTAGCCCGGACAGATGCGCAGCATCGCCTCCGGGAAATTCAGCCTCTCTGCGCGCTGCTCCCGGGGGCGGCGCTTATCGCGCCTTGCCCGGGCTACAGGTTCCCTACCGTCTGTGGTCTGGTAGCCCGGACAGATGCGCAGCATCGCCTCCGGGAAATTCAGCCTCTCTGCGGTCTGCTCCCGGGGGCGGCGCTTAACGCGCCTTGCCCGGGCTACGGGTTCCCCGCCGTCTGCGAGCCGGTAGCCCGGACAGATGCGCAGCATCGCCTCCGGGAAATGTGCCGAAGCTGATGCTTCCCGGCTTGCGCTGCGTTTAGCCGGGCTGCAGGCGGGTTCGTAAGCTCATACAGCCAAAAGAGATATACCGTTTTCTTATACTTTCAGGCCCGATATTGATCCAGCTTACGCCGAAAGTATGATGAATCTTTAAAATCGTCATACTTTCCTGTCGCTGAGAAAAAGCCTTGTCTATTATCCGCACCACCCTGCTGGCGCTATTCGCCTGCGCCCCTTTGCTGGCCTGCGCCGCGTCCAATGAAATCACCACCGCCTGGCCGGTCAACGTGGGGCCGCTCAACCCGCACCTCTATACGCCCAACCAGATGTACGCCCAGAGCATGGTCTATGAGCCGCTGGTAAAGTATCAGGCGGATGGCTCGGTGAAACCCTGGCTGGCAAAAAGCTGGACCCACTCGGCGGACGGCAAAGTCTGGACCTTCACCCTGCGCGATGACGTGACATTTTCCAACGGCGAAGCGTTTGACGCCCATGCCGCCGCGGAGAACTTCCGCGTGGTGCTCGATAACCGCCAGCGCCACGCCTGGCTGGAGCTGGTTAATCAGATCGTCGAGGTCAACGCGCTCGACAAAAACCAGCTGCAAATCACCCTGAAAAGCGCCTATTATCCGTTCTTACAGGAGCTGGCGCTGCCGCGCCCTTTCCGCTTTATCGCCCCGTCGCAGTTCAAAGACAATGAGACCCTGCACGGCATTAAAGCGCCGATTGGCACCGGTCCGTGGCTGCTGAAGGAATCAAAACTCAATCAGTACGACGTGCTGGTGCGTAACGAGCGCTACTGGGGCGAAAAGCCGCAGATTGAAAAAATTACCGTCAAGGTGATCCCGGACCCGACGACCCGCGCGGTGGCCTTTGAAACCGGCGATATTGACCTGCTCTACGGCAACGAAGGGCTGCTGCCGCTCGACACCTTCGACCGCTTCAGCCACAACCCGGCCTACCGTACCCAGCTTTCCCGCCCGATAGAGACGGTGATGCTGGCGCTGAACTCCGCCAAAGCCCCCACCAACGAGCTAGCGGTGCGCGAAGCGCTGAACTTTGCGGTGAATAAAAAATCGCTGATTGATAACGCCCTGTACGGCACTCAGCAGGTGGCCGATACGCTGTTCGCCCCCACCGTGCCCTATGCCGATATTGGCCTGACGCCGCGCCGGTACGATCCGCAGCAGGCGAAGGCGCTGCTGGAAAACGCGGGTTGGGTCCTGCCTGCGGGTAAGGATATTCGCGAGAAAAACGGCCTGCCGCTGCGCGTTGAGCTGTCGTTTATCGGTACCGACGCGCTAAGCAAATCGATGGCGGAAATCATTCAGGCCGATATGCGCCAGGTTGGCGTGGACGTGGCGCTGGTCGGCGAGGAAGAGAGCAGTATTTATGCCCGCCAGCGCGATGGTCGCTTCGGCATGATTTTCAACCGTACCTGGGGCGCCCCCTACGATCCGCACGCCTTTATGAGTTCGATGCGCGTACCGTCGCACGCCGATTTTCAGGCGCAGCAGGGATTAGCCGACAAACCGATTATTGATAAAGAAATCGGCGAGGTGCTGATAACCACCGATGAAACGCGGCGTCAGGCGCTGTACAAAGACCTGCTGACCCGACTGCACAACGATGCGGTCTATCTGCCCATCAGTTACGTCTCGATGATGGTGGTCGCCAGACCGGAGCTGGGGGCGATTCCCTACGCGCCGATCGCGTCTGAAATTCCGTTTGAACAGATTAAGCCGGTGAAACCCTGATGTTACGTTACGCGCTGCGGCGGGTCGCGCTGCTGATACCGATGATCTTCGCCGCCTCGGTGATTATCTTTTTAATGCTGCGCCTGGGCACCGGTGACCCGGCGCTGGACTATTTGCGCCTGTCAAACCTGCCGCCGACGCCGGAGATGGTGGCCTCAACCCGCGCGATGCTGGGGCTGGAGCGGCCGCTTATCGTCCAGTACGGCAGCTGGCTGTGGCAGGCGCTGCATCTGGATTTTGGCGTTTCGTTCGCCACCCAGCGTCCGGTACTGGATGACATGCTGAGCTTTCTGCCCGCCACGCTGCAGCTGGCCGGCGCCGCGCTGGTGCTGATCCTCCTCACTTCCGTACCGCTGGGCATCTGGGCGGCGCGGCACCGCGACCGCCTGCCGGATTTTATTGTGCGGATCATCGCTTTTCTCGGCGTGTCGATGCCCAACTTCTGGCTGGCTTTCCTGCTGGTGATGTTCTTTTCGGTTTATCTGCAATGGCTGCCGGCGATGGGCTATGGCGGCTGGCAGCACATCATTCTGCCGGCGGTGTCGATCGCCTTTATGTCGCTGGCGATCAACGCCCGCCTGCTGCGCGCCAGCATGCTGGAAGTCGCCGGGCAGCGTCACGTAACCTGGGCCAGACTGCGCGGCCTGAACGACAGGCAAACCGAGCGCCGCCATATTCTGCGCAACGCCTCGCTGCCGATGATTACCGCCGTGGGGATGCATATCGGCGAGCTGATTGGCGGCACGATGATTATCGAGAATATCTTTGCCTGGCCCGGCGTGGGCCGCTACGCCGTCTCGGCGATTTTTAATCGCGATTATCCGGTGATTCAGTGTTTCACCCTGATGATGGTGATCGTTTTTGTGGTCTGTAACCTGATGGTTGATCTGCTGAACGCCGCGCTGGACCCGCGCATTCGCTGCCATGAAGGAGCGCGCTCGTGAACTTTTTCCTCTCTTCACGCGGGTCCGTCCGCATTTCTTTGCTTATCATCGCCCTGCTGGCGGTCGTTGCGCTCACCAGCCAGTGGTGGCTGCCGTACGATCCGCAGGCGATCGATCTGCCTTCGCGCCTGCTGCCGCCCGGCAGCCAGCACTGGCTCGGTACCGATCATCTGGGGCGCGATATCTTCTCGCGTCTGCTGGCGGCGACCCGCGTATCGCTCGGCTCGGTGATGGCCTGCCTGCTGCTGGTGCTGGCGCTGGGACTCCTCGTCGGGGGCTGCGCCGGGCTTATCGGCGGCCGCGTCGATCAGGCCACCATGCGCATCGCGGATCTGTTTATGACCTTCCCGACCTCAATCCTCTCTTTCTTTATGGTGGGGGTACTGGGAACCGGGCTGACCAACGTAATTATCGCCATCGCCCTGTCGCACTGGGCGTGGTATGCGCGGATGGTGCGCAGCCTGACAATCTCCCTGCGCCAGCGCGAATTTGTGCTCGCCGCGCGGCTTTCCGGCGCGGGACACGTGCGGGTATTCGTCGACCATCTGGCCGGCGCGGTCATTCCGTCGCTGCTGGTGCTGGCGACCCTGGATATCGGGCATATGATGCTGCACGTCGCCGGGATGTCGTTTCTCGGCCTCGGCGTCACCGCGCCAACCGCCGAGTGGGGGGTGATGATTAACGACGCCCGCCAGTATATCTGGACCCAGCCGCTGCAAATGTTCTGGCCGGGACTGGCGCTGTTTATCACCGTCATGGCCTTCAACATGGTGGGCGACGCGCTGCGCGATCGCCTGGATCCTCATCTGATCGCGGAGCACGCCCACTAATGCCGCAACAAATTACACTGCAAAACATCGTCTTACAGGCCGAGCGTCCGCTGGTGCACGGCGTATCATTGACGCTCAAACGCGGGCGCGTGCTGGCGCTGGTTGGCGGCAGCGGCAGCGGAAAATCGCTAACCTGCGCGGCGGCGCTGGGCATTTTGCCTCCCGGCGTACGGCAAACGGCGGGGATGATCCTCGCCGACGGCCAGCCGGTCTCCCCCGGCGAGCTGCGCGGCAGCAAAATCGCCACCATTATGCAGAACCCGCGCAGCGCCTTTAATCCGCTGCACACCATGGCGACCCACGCGCGGGAAACCTGCCGGGCATTGGGTAAACCCGCAGACGACGCCACGCTTACGGCGGTACTGGAAGCCGTTGGGCTGGAGGAGGCGCAGCGCGTCCTGAAGCTTTATCCGTTCGAGATGAGCGGCGGCATGCTGCAGCGGATGATGATTGCCATGGCGCTGCTGTGCGAGGCGCCGTTTATCATTGCCGATGAACCCACCACCGACCTGGACGCCGTGGCCCAGGCGCGCATTCTCGATCTGCTGGCAGGTGTTATGCAAAACCGTGGGCCCGGGATGCTGCTGGTCACTCACGATATGGGCGTCGTGGCGCGGCTGGCGGACGATGTGGCGGTGATGGATAGCGGCTGCATTGTGGAACAGGGGGATGTCGAAAGCCTGTTCAACGCTCCGCAGCACAGCATCACCCGCAGCCTGGTGGCGGCGCATCTCGCCCTCTACGGACTGGAGCTGGCCTGATGACATTACTGAGCGTATCCGCGATAACCCATCAATATACCGATTCAACGGTGCTAAAAGAGGTCTCTTTAGCGCTGAAAAGCGGTGAAACCGTTGCCCTGCTGGGACGCAGCGGCTGCGGGAAAAGCACCCTGGCGCGCCTGCTCGTTGGCCTGGAATCCCCCACTCAGGGCAGCGTCTGCTGGCGGGGAGAACCGCTCTCCCGGCTCAATCGCGCCAAGCAAAAGGCGTTCCGTCGGGATATTCAGATGGTGTTTCAGGACGCCATCAGCGCGGTGAATCCGCGTAAAACGGTACGCGAGATTTTGCGTGAACCCATGCGACATCTGCTGTCATTGACGAAAGCGGAACAGCTGGCGCGGGCAAGCGACATGCTCAGGGCGGTGGATCTCGATGATGGCATGCTCGATAAGCGCCCCCCGCAGCTGAGCGGCGGACAGCTACAGCGCGTCTGCCTGGCGCGCGCGCTGTCGGTTGAGCCGCAGCTGCTGATCCTTGATGAGGCGGTGTCTAACCTCGACCTGGTGCTCCAGGCGGGCGTCATTGGTCTGCTCAAAAAGCTTCAGCGACAGTTTGGCACCGCCTGTCTGTTTATCACCCACGACTTACGTCTGGTGGAGCGTTTTTGCCAGCGGGTGATGGTGATGGATGAGGGGCAAATCGTTGAGACGCAGGTCGTGGGCGACAAATTAACGTTTTCTTCCCACGCCGGTCGCGTGTTACAAAATGCGGTACTTCCCGCCTTTCCCGTGCGCCGTAATAAGGTTTAAAACAGATGCAACGTATCACGATTACTCTTGATGACGATTTACTCGACACGCTGGATAGCCTGAGCCAGCGCCGCGGCTATCATAATCGCTCCGAAGCCATCCGCGATATTCTGCGCGGCGCGCTGGCCCAGGAAAGCGCTCAGGAGCACAGCACCCAGGGCTTCGCGGTACTCTCCTATGTTTATGAACATGAGAAGCGCGATTTAGCCAGCCGTTTAGTTTCCACCCAGCATCACCACCACGACCTCTCCGTCGCCACCCTCCACGTACATATCAACCATGACGACTGTCTGGAAATCGCCGTGCTGAAAGGCGATATGGGCGACGTTCAGCATTTTGCCGATGACGTTATCGCCCAGCGCGGCGTGCGCCACGGCCATTTGCAGTGTTTGCCAACGGAGAAGGAGTCACCCCACTCATAGCAGTGGGATGCGATAAATGACTCTTTAACGCGCGATCGGGACTAACGCCATTATGGCGACTCGTTGGCCCATGCGCCTCGTATCGGTTTTGCCAGCAGGGCAAGAACGGCAATCATGCTGATTTCAATCGAAAACGACCAGCAAATATGTCCGAGGGTTTCGCTCCACAGCTCGTAGCCATTCAGGTTCCACAGCCACCCGGTTTCCCCGTTTAAATAGGCGGGATGCCTGAAGCCCAGCGCGGGAATGAGGAAGCCGTGCATAACGAGAGTAATAATCAGACCATAGGCCGCGCCGTACCAAAGCCGGATTTTCGGCCAGTATGCGGAAATGAAGACATAGAGAAAGGCAAAAGCAAAGCTGAACAGCCAGTGGTAAAGCATGACGGCGCCGGGGATTGTCACCCCCTGATAAACGTAGTCCAGCGAGTGTGAATTAATGCCAAGCCAGCCGAGCCAGGCGTCGATATGCGCCGCCGGGGGCGATATCTCGCCCGCCACGCGGGGCGGCATATTAGCTTCCGTTCCCGACTTCACCAGAGAGCTAATGAACCCTCCAATGAGCGTCGTCCAGATAATAACCTGAAGATTAATCCTGCTTTTCAACATAACAGCGTTCCTCTTAAATATCGCTTATACGATGGGTCACCTCAGTTTTTTCAACCAACAATCTCGCGGGAAATAGCATTTATAACGCATCCATTGCTAAGTATAGTTTGAAAAAATTTTGTTCACCCTAAGAGGGAAAAATCCCCGTATCGCCCTGATCGCAATAAACTTTCGCCTTTTCTCAACAATTAATAAACCACATGAATTATATGCTTGGTTAATCATCTCTCTTCGCGAATAATCAGGCCTCATTTAACGATCTCGTTATGGCGAGGCTCCTGCATAAACATAAGTTACCGCCCTGTTGGTATCGAGAGAGACCACTCAGGGAAATACAGGCTTCCATCGAATCAAGGTGTTGCCAAGGTAACTTCTGACGGCATTCATGCCGGGCAGATACGTTGTGCAGTGCTAAAACCAGGACGTAGGGATCTGCCTGTGCTCATCCTGTCTTGTTCGCCCCTATGAGTGATTTTTTATAGGGAATTACACCATGTCTTCCATTCAACTGTGCGCCGCACATCAGGCTACCGCAGCGTTCGACGGCGACGCGATCGCCCAGTACATGCGTACCGATTTCATTACCCTGCCGGAACATTTCAGCGTTCATGAAGCGCGTGAGCTGTTCGTTTCTCAGCTGGCCAGCGATGAGATCCCCGGCCAGGTTTTTGTCGTCGCCGGGAAAAAACTGCGCGGCAGTTTATCGATTAAAAAGCTGCTGCAGGAGAGCGATACCGCCCAGTCCATTCGTTATTTAATGGATAGCTGCCTGTTTCGCGTCAGGCCTGACGACCCGCGGCCGCAGGTGGTCGCCGAGCTGGCCGAGCGCGGGCTCGACCTCGTGCCGGTGGTCGAAAAAGGCGAGCTGGTCGGCTGCCTGATGGAAAAAGAGATCGCGCATCTGTTGGAAGATGACGTGACCGAGGATGCTCAGCGTCAGGGCGCGACGCTGCCGCTGGAAAAGCCCTACCTGGAAACCAGCCCGTGGGCGCTGTGGAAAAAACGTTCGGTATGGCTGCTGCTGCTGTTTGTCGCCGAAGCCTATACCAGCAGCGTGTTGCAGCATTTTGAGGAAGCGCTGGAGTCGGCGATTGCGCTGGCCTTTTTCATTCCGCTGTTGATTGGTACCGGCGGCAATAGCGGGACGCAGATCACCTCCACCCTCGTGCGTTCCATGGCGCTCGGCGAGGTGCGGCTGCGCGATATGGGACGCGTAATCCGTAAAGAGGTCTCAACCTCGCTGCTGATTGCCATTACGCTCGGCCTGGCGGGCTGCCTGCGCGCCTGGATGATGGGCATCGGCATGGAGATCACCCTGATTGTCAGCCTGACGCTGGTATGCATTACCCTGTGGAGCGCGGTGGTGTCGTCGGTGATCCCCCTGACGCTCAAACGCGTCGGCATCGACCCGGCTGTAGTTTCAGCGCCGTTTATCGCCACCCTTATCGACGGTACCGGACTGATTATCTACTTCAAAATTGCCCAGTATTTCCTGGGGCTGAACTGATTATTTTGCCCGGCGGGGAGGACTTGCCGGGCTGTTTTATTCCCGCCCGAATATCCGCAATCGCATTAAGCAATCTCAGTAACTCTGGAGCAAGCCGATAAAAAGCGTGTCCTTTTTCCGTTAAGATAACTTTTCTGATATTCCTGCCGCGCTTAATCAGGTTGAAACCCAGTTCATTTTCAAGCGCACATACGCTGGTTGTTATCAACGAAGGCGCAATACTCAGCCGCTGCGATACAAAATGAACACTCCCCTCCCGAACCATAAGCATGAATATCTCCACCTGTGATTTATTCATTGCCGAAACCTCTCCAGATTAACCTTTGGCTTACGTTTTAAGTTGTCCACCGGGCAATGTCAATCGCTACAAGAAAATGCTCTCCGTATATAAATAAAATAAAGTGTGAAGCTCGCCATTCGCACATTTAATTATGCATTTCAGCCATTTCACAATTAAATAACCGGCCTCACTCCGGCGTTCAGGTATGTGAAGAACATCACCACAACTCGTTGACCACAAAAACAAAATACACATATATATCAAAGCATTACAAAAAATACACATCTTGCATGAATGTATGGCACACGCCATGCAATTACCTCCACGTAATCAACACTGGAGATAGTTAAATGACGTACAAAATTTTACTCCCGCAGGAAATCATGGCAGAAGGGAGAGAATATCTGGAAAGCCGCGGTTATCAACTGATTAACGGCTCAGGGATGGAAGAAGAAGATATCATTCGCGACATCGTCGATTGCGACGGTATTATCGTCCGCCTTTCAAAAATGTCCGACCGCGTATTTGAAGCGGCTAAAAAGCTGAAAGTCGTTGCGCGTCACGGTGCCGGTTACGATACGGTCGATCTGGCGTCGGCTAAACGTCACGGCGTCGTGGTATTAAATGCGCCAATTGCTAACAGCATGTCCGTTGCCGAACTGGCCATATTTTATATGCTGCACTGCTCGCGTAATTTCAAGCTGGTACAGGAAAAGATGCTTGAAGATTATTACTGGGCGAAACTGCGCACGCCAAAAGTGGAGCTGGATGGAAAAACGCTGGGTTTAATTGGCGTCGGGAATATCGGTTCACGCGTGGCAATCAAAGCGCTGCATGGCTTTAATATGAAAGTTATCGCCTATGACCCGTATAAAACCCAGCAGCAGATCCCCGAAGGCGTAGAGCTTACCAACGATTTTGACCGTATTTTCAAAGAGAGCGACTTCGTTTCTCTGCACTGTCCGACGACGGCGGAAACCACCGGTTTTGTCGGAGAGAAACAGTTTTCCATGATGAAGCCTACCGCCTATTTCATTAATACCGCGCGCGGGAAGCTGGTTGATGAAAAAGCGCTGTATCACGCCTTGAGCACCCACGCTATCGCCGGGGCGGGCGTGGATGTTTTAAAGAAAGAGCCGTTTGATGCCAACGACCCGATTTTCTCGCTAAGCAATATCGTGATTGCCCCGCATATTGGCGCCGCCACCATTGAAGCGACCGACAGAGCCTCGCTCCATTCCGCGATTGGCATTGATGAAGTCTTATCCGGTAAGAAACCGTCCTGGCCGGTCCCGGGTTTTTAAGGAGAAAAAAATGACTATTGGTAACCGTATTTTTTTAAAGCGTCCGACCAGCAGCGTCGATCTTCTTAAAGAATTTGAACAGCTCCCGGCGGCGAATATTGCTGACACCATGAACCGTATTGCCGTTCTGGGTAACGGCATTAAACGTATCTCTTCGCCGAAAAAGCCGATTATGGCGGGGTTCGCCATCACCGTGAAAGTCCGCGCGGGCGATAACCTGATGCTGCACGCCGCGCTGGATATGGCGGGTGAGAACGATGTGATTGTGGTCTCCAACGAAGGCGACCGTTCGCGGGCATTAATGGGCGAAATCATGGTGGCCTATGCCCACTGCATGAAAAAAATCGCCGGTATCGTGCTGGACGGGCCTATCCGCGATATCGATGCGCTGTCGGTTCTCGATTTTCCGCTGTTCGCTACCGGCTCTAACCCCGCAGGCCCGTTTAAACAAGGTCCAGGGGAGGTGAACACGCCGATCGCCGTTGGCGGCGTCGCGGTTTGTCCGGGCGACCTGATCGTCGGCGATGCGGATGGCGTGATTGTTATTCCCCTCGGCGACGCAGAAGCCGTACTGAATAAAGCCAAAGAGTATGCAAAATTCGATGCCAGCAAAGTAGAGGCCGCCAAAAACGGCACCGCGAATCGCCTTTGGGTCAAAAAATCACTGGATGAGACCGGCGTTGAGTTTATCGACGACATGTATCGTTAATTTGATTAAATAATATCAGGCCGCGGCGCCCTGACGGGCCGCGGCTTTAAAGCAAAGGTAATAAAAATGCTTTATTTAAAACTCTTGCCCATTATCTTTTTCCCCGTTTTATTTTGGATAATACCGCACCCGGAAGGCGTCTCCGCACCGACCTGGCATATGGTTGGCATCTATCTGGCGATGCTGTGCGGGCTGGTTTTGCGCCCGTTTACCGATGCGGTCATTATGCTGATTATTCTCGGGTTTGCCTCTCTGGTTCTCGACCCCGCTCCCCTGTTTGCCGGTTTTGGCAGCCCTATGGTCTGGTTTATTATCAGCGCCTTTATTATTTGCAAAGCGTTTGTTATTACCGGACTGGGTAAACGTATCGCCTATCTGCTGCTAAAACGCTATGGAAAAAATACCCTCACCCTGGGTTATCTGATGATGGTGACGGATACCGTACTGGCCCCGGCAACGGGTTCAAATATGTCCCGTTCGGGAGGCATTACCTATCCCATCTTCAGGAACATCGCCGAAGCGCTGGGCTCGAAGCCCGACGACGGTAGCCGCAAAATCGGCGCCTATCTGACCATCCTGATGTACGTCGTCTCAATGGGAACCTCCAGCCTGTTTCTGACGGGGATGGCGACCAACTCAATTACCGTCTCGCTGGCCAACGAGATCATGAAGGTGAATCTCGAATGGATGACCTGGTTTAAAGCCGCCGTGGTGCCAGCCGGACTGGTGCTGCTGCTCGCGCCGTGGATACTGTATAAAATCTACGCGCCGGAACTGAAAGTTATCGATAACGTCAATGAAATTGCCGAGAAGGGCCTGCGTGAGCTGGGTCCGGTAAAACGTGAAGAGAAGCTGCTGATCGTGTTCTTTGTCCTGGGCGTGCTCGGCTGGATGACCGGTTCCATCACCGGCATCGCCTTTATTCCCGTCGGCCTGGCGTTCCTCGCCTGTCTGCTGCTTTTCGGCGTGCTGAGCTGGAATGACGTGGTGAGCGAAAAATCGGCCTGGCAGACCTTCGTCTGGTATGGCGCGTTTTATGGCTGTGCGGTTGCCCTATCAAAAGGCGGGTTCTACGTCTTTCTGGTGGACGTTATCAAAAACTATCTCGACCTGTCGCATCTCAATGAAATCAGCGCGATTGCCGTGCTGGTCTTTATCAGCCTTGCCGTCCGCTATTTCTTTGTCTCGAACAGCGCGTTCGTCGTCTCTTTCTATCCGGTACTCTTTACCCTGGGAATGACGACCCAGGCGCACCCGATGTACGTGGCGCTTTCTCTGGCTTTCTCCGCAGGCTATGGCGCACTGCTGACGCACTACGGCAACGGCGCGGGCGTATTTACGTTCTCCAGCGGCTACGTCCCGCAAAAAACGTTCTGGATGCTGGGCACCATCATGGTGGTGGTCAACGTATTAATCTTCTTCCTGATCGGTATTCCCTACTGGAAATTTATCGGCATTTAACGGGAGCATAAAATGAAACTGGATATTCTGATTAAAAACGGTCTGGTCGCCGATCCCGAAGGTCATGATTATATTAATCGTAATATTGGCGTTATCGGCGATCGCATCGTGGACTTAAATACCGTTGACGATTTGCAGGCCGAAACGGTGATTGATGCCGCGGGTTGTATCGTGCTGCCTGGCTTAATCGACTTCCATGGTCATGTTTTTCACGGCGGGACCGCCATCAGCGTCAACCCTGACATCGTATGCTTGCCCAACGGGGTCACCAGCATGGTCGATGCCGGCAGCAGCGGCTGGGTGAATTATCCGCTTTTTCGCAATAGCGTGATTCATCCTGCCATGGTGAAAATCAAAAGCTATTTGAACGTGGTCAACGTCGGGCTTTCCACCCTCGGGGGCGGGCCGACCGGGTATCTGGAAAATACCAATCCGGCGAATTACAACGAGGAGAAAATCGCCCAAACGCTGAATAGCAACAGAGACAATATTCTGGGATTGAAACTACGCTACAGCCAGGATATCGCCAAAGGGAAACAGTACGCCAGCGACCCTCTTCTCTCTACCGTCTCCCTGGCGCGTAAACTGGATACCACGATTTGCGTTCACGTCACGGACTCTCTTCTCTGCGCCGATGAACTGATCCGCTATTTTAATGCCGATGATATTTACGCCCACTGCTTCCACGGTACCGGCCACTCGATTCTCAATGAACAGGGCGAGGTCTATGCGGCAATAAAAGAGGCGCAGACCAGAGGGGTTATCTTCGACTGTTCAAACGGCGTGGCCCACTTTGATTTTCACGTTGCCAGAACCGCCATGGAGCAGGGATTTTATCCCGATATCATCAGCACCGATCTCACCCTGAGAAATAGCTTACGGACGGATAAGGTCTACAGTCTGCTCCACGTCATGTCGAAATATCTCAATATGGGAATGTCCTTCTTCGATATCGTTCGCGCGGTAACCGCCACGCCGGCCCGCTTAATGAAAATGCAGGGGCAAATTGGTACCCTGGCGCCCGGCGCCAGTGCTGATATTTCGATTGTTAAGCTGCGAAAAGAGAACGTCATTTTTGAAGATACCCACGGGGTCAAACTCGAAGGTGACCGTTATATCGATAACTGCGCTACCTTATGCAACGGTCAAATTGTCTACCGCCGCCTGCGTTTCTAATCACTAAAAACTTAGCCTTACGCATTTGCTATGCGTAAGGCTTTTATTCTTAATATCGTATTATATGACCACCCTCATTGATTCTCCCTGTGCTCACCATATAATAAACATTGCAAACCCAGAACACCTGAGCGAATAATATATGAAGAATAATGAAATTGTCATTTTTTCAGTTTCCAAAACAATAACCCAACGCATCATGAATGTTCTTATTGAGAGGAAGCTCGATGTTCCGGTATATGAATTTCGTTATTCTGACGTTCTCGATAAAGCGAATGAGATGATCCAGTCCGGCGCTAAGATAATTATTAGCCGAGGCGGCACCGCCGCCCTCCTGCGTAACAATATTAGTATCCCGGTCATTGAGATCGCCCATGATTTTCACGGCGTTTATCGCATTTTACAACAGGCCAAAATCAAATCACAAAAAATCGCCGCGGTTGGTTTCCCCCAATTTTGTAATGCCTTACGTCATTATCAGAACATGACTAACGAAGAGTTTAAAATTTGCCAGGTATACAACCACAATGATATTGAAAACGTTATAAAAAATCTTTCAGAGAACGATTACCATACGGTCATCGGCGGCCTCACGGTTGCTGAAATGGCTAAAAAATATAACCTCAATGCTATTATGGGAGACACCGATAATATTTCGATTGAGCAGGCCATCAATGAAGCCGATAGCCTATTAAAATATCTCAACAGAGAAAATACCAAGCTCATCATGAGCCACGCCGCGCTGAATCAAGCACGTGAGGGCATCATGTGTATTGATCAGTTGGGTGAGATCATCAATATTAATGCTATCGGCCTGAGCTTATTCCAGTGTCATGTCGGAGATAAAATATTCAAAAAAGAGGCATTTAAAGATATTTACCCCAGCATTATTAACGAATTAGATATTAAAGAACAGGCCATTGATATTAACGGCCAAACTATTTACATTTCCATACGTCATTTTTCCAACCGCCAAACATCTTATAGCATTATTACAGGATTAAACCAGGAAAGTTCGCTTTGGCAAAATAGTATCAGCAAAAAAAGTAAACTCCGCGGTTTTTCCACAACCTGGTCTTTCGACGACATTATTGGCCAGTCTCCGGCGATACGCGATGTAATAAAAAAAGCTAAACTGTGCGCCCGCCACGAACTTCCCATTCATATTTTGGGCGATACCGGCACAGGTAAAGAGCTTTTCGCTCAGAGTATTCATAACCATAGCGCCAGAAGCCACGGCCCTTTTATCGCGATTAACTGCGCGGCCATTCCCGAGAGCATTCTGGAAAGTGAACTCTTTGGCTATGCCGACGGCGCATTTACCAGCGCGCGCAAGGGCGGAAAACCGGGGGTGTTTGAAATGGCGATGAACGGCACGGTGTTTATCGATGAAATCAGCGAAGCGCCGTTATCGGTACAGGTTAAGCTGCTGCGCGTGTTACAAGAGAAGCAATTCTCTCGTCTCGGCGGCGATACGCTGATCACCGCCGATTTTCGCCTGATCACCGCCAGCAATAAAGATCTGCGCCAGCTCGTCGCCAGCGGTGAGTTCAGGCAGGATCTGTACTATAGAATAAATATTCTTGAGTTGAGTCTACCGGCCTTACGCCAACGACCGGGCGATATCATGTTGTTGATTCAGCACCTGCTTTATCAGCAAGGTAGGCAAATCACATTTACCCCCGACGCGGTGGATTTTTTGCATCGCTATAGCTGGCCTGGCAACATTCGTGAACTTCAGGCGGTTATCTACCGGCTCATCGTCCTGCTGGACATCGATCGAGTGAGCAAAGACGTTTTGCTGCAGATCGGTCAAATTTCACCGGATGACGCCAACGAGAGCTCTCACTTCCCGGCCGCGGGCGTGGCATCAGATGAAACCGATTTATTAAAGAAACAAGAGAAACGGCTGATTACCCATGTCATAGAAAAAACCGACGGGGACAGGACCAAAGCATCGGTGATGCTCGGCATCAGCCCCACGACCCTGTGGCGCAAATTAAAGCAGCACAATATCAGCGGATAAGGCGGAGCCGGGTCCGCTGATACAGAGCAGGCGGTTATTTCTGTTCCGCTAAAGCCTGCGCGCATGCCCAGGCTGACGCCCACGCCCACTGGAAGTTATAGCCTCCCAGCCAGCCGGTGACGTCCATCACTTCGCCGATAAAGTACAGACCGGGCACCTTGCGGGCCTCCATGGTGCGCGAAGAGAGTTCGTTGGTGTCGACACCGCCGAGGGTCACTTCCGCCGTGCGATAGCCTTCGGTGCCATTCGGCTGGACGCGCCACGCGGTCAGCGTCTCAACCAGCGCCTGCTGCTCGCGAACGTTAAGCTGTTTCAGGGTGACGTCCGGCAGTTGCCCCAGCTGCTGCAGGCACTCGACCAGCCGCTTTGGCAGCTGCATTGCCAGGGTGTTCTTCAGGCTCTGATTGGGATGCGCCGCGCGCTGCTCGTTGAGGAAGTCATCAAGATGGCAATCCGGCAGCAGATTGATGCTGACGAACTCTCCCGGCTGCCAGTAGCTGGAAATTTGCAGTACCGCCGGCCCGGACAGCCCGCGGTGGGTAAAGAGCAGATTTTCCCGGAAGACGGTCCCGTTTTCCGCCGTGATGGTGGACGGCACCGACACCCCGGAAAGCACCTGCAGCTGTTCGAGCAGCGGCTTATGCAAGGTAAACGGCACCAGGCCCGCGCGGGTCGGCAGCACCTTCAGGCCAAACTGCTCGGCGAGCTTATAGCCAAACGGCGAGGCGCCCAGGCCGGGCATGGATAGCCCGCCGGAGGCAACCACCAGCTTTTTCGCCGCCACCGTCTCGCCGTTAAGCTGTAGCGTATAGCCCTCATCATCCCGCTCTACGCTGATAATTTCGCTACGCAGGCGAATGTGTACGCCGCCTTTTTCGCACTCGGCCAGCAGCAGGTTAACGATTTGCTCGGCGGAATCATCGCAGAAAAGCTGGCCCAGGGTTTTCTCATGCCAGGCGATACCGTGTTTGCTAACCAGATCGATAAAGTCCCACTGGGTGTAGCGCGCCAGCGCAGATTTGCAAAAATGCGGGTTTTGGCTGAGATATGCCGCGGGTTCGATATACATGTTAGTAAAGTTGCAGCGGCCACCGCCAGACATCAGGATCTTCCGCCCGGGCTTTTTGCCGTTATCGAGCAGCAGCACCCGACAGCCTGCCTGCCCCGCCTGCGCTGCACAAAACATTCCCGCCGCTCCGGCGCCGATTACGATGGCATCAAACCTTTCCACACAACATTCCTCATATCCCGATTGTCGGGAATTGTAAATTTTTCATTCTGGTCGCACCAGACTGAAAAAAACAGATTTGCGTACCTCATTGAAAGATATAGGAATACTCCCAACAAGGTAAAACTTAAACAGGAAGAAAATCAAAAAAAGTCTATATTTCACTTTGCCCGCGCCGCGAAAGTCACTGATAATGCGCCGCGTTCATGTCCTCAAAATGGCGTAACGTCCTATGGTACATTTATTTGCCGGTCTGGATTTACATACCGGATTACTGTTATTGCTTGCTCTGGCTTTCGTGCTTTTTTACGAAGCGATCAATGGTTTTCATGATACCGCAAACGCGGTTGCAACGGTGATTTACACTCGCGCAATGCGGTCGCAGCTTGCTGTGGCGATGGCGGCTCTTTTTAACTTCTTCGGCGTTCTGTTGGGCGGTCTCAGCGTAGCCTATGCCATCGTGCATATGTTGCCGACCGACCTGCTGCTTAACATGGGTTCAGCACATGGCCTCGCCATGGTCTTTTCCATGCTGCTGGCGGCAATTATCTGGAACCTCGGCACCTGGTACTTCGGCCTTCCGGCCTCCAGCTCGCACACCCTGATCGGCGCGATCATCGGTATTGGTTTAACCAATGCCCTGATGACCGGTACGTCGGTGGTGGACGCGCTGAACATCCCGAAAGTCATGGGTATTTTTGGCTCGCTGATCGTCTCGCCAATCGTTGGCCTGGTCGTGGCGGGCGGCCTGATTTTCATTCTGCGTCGCTACTGGAGCGGAACCAAAAAACGCGCCCGTATCCACCTGACTCCAGCCGAGCGTGAAAAGAAAGACGGCAAGAAAAAGCCGCCGTTCTGGACGCGTATTGCGCTGATTTTGTCCGCCATTGGGGTCGCGTTCTCCCACGGCGCGAACGATGGTCAGAAAGGCATTGGCCTGGTGATGCTGGTGCTGATCGGCGTGGCTCCGGCTGGCTTCGTGGTCAATATGAACGCTTCCGGCTACGAAATCACCCGTACCCGCGATGCGGTCAACAACGTGGAAACCTTCTTCCAGCAGCGTCCTGAGCTGTTGAAAAAAGCGACCGGCGCCGAGCAGCTCATCCCGTCTCCGGACGCAGGGGCTGCCGCAAACGGCGAGTTCCACTGCCACCCGGCAAACACCATCAACGCGCTTGACCGCGTGAAGACGATGCTGACCGGTACCGAAAGCTACGACACGCTCTCCGTGGAACAGCGTAGCCATCTGCGCCGTATTATGCTCTGCATCTCCGACACCACTGACAAAGTGGCTAAGCTGCCGGAAGTGAATGCTGACGATAAGCGTCTGCTGAAGAAGCTGAAAACCGATATGCTGAGCACCATCGAGTACGCGCCAATCTGGATTATTATGGCGGTTGCGCTGGCGCTGGGTATCGGCACCATGATCGGCTGGCGTCGCGTGGCGACCACCATCGGCGAGAAAATCGGTAAGAAAGGGATGACCTACGCACAAGGTATGTCAGCTCAGATGACCGCCGCCGTATCGATTGGTCTGGCGAGCTATACCGGTATGCCGGTTTCCACCACCCACGTGCTCTCCTCCTCGGTAGCGGGGACGATGCTCGTTGATGGCGGCGGTCTGCAGAAGAAAACCGTCACCAGCATCCTGATGGCCTGGGTACTGACCCTGCCCGCGGCGATTCTGCTGTCCGGCGCGCTGTACTGGCTCTCGCTGCAGATTATCTAAGCGAATATCAGAAACAAGAAAGATAAACGGGTCAGGAAACTGGCCCGTTTTTTTTGTATCGTGAAGCTAGTGCCAGATAGCCAGAGCAATCATGCTGACCACCACCAGGCCGCATAGCGCGCTGGTGAGAATAAACTGCCGACGAACCCGCTCGCAGCGGCGGATAAATTCATCGTCGTGGTGATCGCGGTAGCGCTGGGCGTAGATGTACCACACCAGGCGCACCTGTTTGCCGGGCTGCCCGTGCGACGTAAAAAAACCGCCGCCGTCGACATATTGATAGAGCAAAGGGTCACAACCACGTAGCACAACAAGCAATGCACGCAGCGACGAGAAGTAGCGTGCCATATTCACTACACATACGATACACAGGGCCCAAAACAGCGCAACAGTGCTGATCATACCTCCTCCCCGGCGACCCGTCCTCGGAGGCTCCCTCCGGGACTACCGCTCCCCAATATCAAACCGACTGTACTGTGAAAGAGTGCGATTCCGATCACGTTTATTTATCCGACCGGCTCATTAAATAGTGTAGGAGATCAGTTAATTTTTTTACCACAACGTTAATCATTATCAATGCATAAGTCGGATATATTTGTTTAACTATTCGCTGAACAAGGTGGATTGACGGATCGCGAGGGGCGCTATAAGGTAGAAATATCTTCTACAATTAGGTCCTTAAGGACTCCCCCCCGCGAATGTAGCACGCAGGACGCGGGCGAAGCGGCAGCGCTGGCTGTCAGGTCCAACGGTCATCGACAACTTATGGAAGGAGTAACACCATGGCTTACAAACATATTCTCATTGCAGTAGACCTGTCCCCGGAAAGCAAAGTACTGGTAGAAAAAGCCGTTTCTATGGCCCGCCCCTACAATGCAAAAGTTTCCCTGATCCACGTGGATGTGAATTACTCCGATCTCTACACCGGCCTTATTGACGTCAATCTGGGCGACATGCAGAAACGCATCTCCGAAGAGACTCACCACGCGTTAAGCGAGCTGTCCACCAACGCGGGCTATCCGATCACTGAGACCCTGAGCGGCAGCGGCGATCTCGGCCAGGTGCTGGTTGATGCGATTAAAAAGTATGATATGGACCTCGTGGTTTGCGGTCACCATCAGGACTTCTGGAGCAAACTGATGTCCTCGGCTCGTCAGCTCATCAACACCGTTCACGTGGATATGCTGATTGTCCCGCTGCGCGACGAAGAAGACGAATAACAGGCCGTTATTTCATTTCGCTGATGACCAACGCCCGCCAACGCGGGCGTTTTTATTTCCCCCACCCGCCGCAAAAAGCATATAAATCCAAATAATCACCACAATGCCAGGCTGATCAACCATTTCAAAAGCAATATAGCCATATAATAATTCGCCAAAATAGATAAACATCATATCATTACGCAAAATTAACCTTTTTCAGCGCGTTTTGGCATACGCGTTCATACTTTTCCGGACAGGACTTAAAGGCGAAGAAAGATGAATTCAACCGCACCGACAGGCTTGCTGCAGCAACCTCGCCCATTCTTCATGATCTTCTTTGTGGAACTATGGGAGCGATTTGGCTATTACGGCGTTCAGGGGATCCTGGCCGTTTTCTTTGTTAAACAGCTCGGTTTTTCTCAGGAGCAGGCGTTTATTACCTTTGGCGCGTTTGCCGCGCTGGTATATGGCCTTATCTCCATCGGCGGCTATGTTGGCGATCACCTGCTGGGTACGAAACGTACGCTGGTTCTGGGCGCGATTGTGCTTGCCGCAGGCTACTTTATGACCGGCCTGTCGCTGCTCAAACCCAATCTGATTTTCATCGCGCTGGGGACCATTGCGGTGGGTAACGGCCTGTTTAAAGCTAACCCGGCAAGCCTGCTGTCCAAATGCTATCCGCCAAAAGATGCCCGCCTGGATGGCGCCTTCACGCTGTTTTATATGTCGATCAATATCGGTTCGCTGCTGTCGCTGTCGCTGGCGCCGGTGATTGCCGACAAGTTCGGCTATGCGGTAACCTACAACCTGTGCGGCGCCGGTCTGATCGTCGCCCTGCTGGTTTACTTCGCCTGTCGGGGTATGGTGAAAGATATCGGCTCTGGGCCGGACCACAAACCGCTGAGCCTGCGCAATTTACTGTACGTGCTGGCCGGTACGGTGGTCATGATTTTTCTCTGCGCCTGGCTAATGCATAATGTCAAAATCGCCAATCTGGTGCTGATTATCCTCTCAGTGGTGGTGACGATTTTCTTCTTCCGCGAGGCCTTCAAGCTGGATAAAACCGGGCGCAACAAAATGTTCGTCGCCTTTATCCTGATGCTGGAAGCGGTGCTGTTTTATATTCTGTACGCGCAGATGCCCACCTCGCTCAACTTCTTTGCTATCAATAACGTTCACCATGAAATACTTGGTTTCGCGATTAACCCGGTGAGCTTTCAGGCGCTAAACCCGTTCTGGGTGGTGGTGGCCAGCCCCATCCTCGCCGCTATCTACACGCGTTTGGGCAATAAGGGCAAAGACCTGACTATGCCGATGAAGTTTACCCTTGGCATGTTCCTGTGCGCGCTGGGCTTTCTGACGGCAGCCGCGGCGGGAATGTGGTTTGCCGACGCCCAGGGGCTGACCTCGCCGTGGTTTATCGTGCTGGTCTATCTGTTCCAGAGTCTGGGAGAACTGCTGATTAGCGCCCTGGGGCTGGCGATGGTTGCCGCGCTGGTGCCGCAGCATCTGATGGGCTTTATTCTTGGGATGTGGTTTTTAACCCAGGCGGCCGCGTTCCTGCTGGGCGGCTACGTGGCGACCTTCACCGCCGTACCGGATAATATTACCGACCCGCTACAGACGCTGCCGATTTATACCGATGTCTTCAGCAAAATTGGCCTGGTGACCCTGGGCGTAACGGTGGTCATGGCGATCATGGTGCCGTGGCTGAACAGGATGATTAATACAAAAAGCGCGTAAAAACGGAGCGGTCGACGAGGTTTCCCGGATTGCGGCTAACGCCTTATCCGGGCTACAGAACCCCCAGATCGCAAGAACCCGTAGCCCGGGCAAGGCGCATCGCGCCGCCCTCGGGGAAAGGGCCCTGACGCAGGTTGCTTACCCCTGCGGCTCAATCGCCGTTCCGGCATAGATATCAAACCGGTGGCCTTTGGTCACCACCGCGTTAGGCGTCGCGACATCCGCCAGCGGCGGCGCGTAGTCCGGGCGCTTAACCACCACCCGTTTGGTCGCCAGCTGACGCGCCGGCGCCAGCAGACCGTCGGCGTCTAAATCCGGCCCCACCAGCGACTGAAATACCCGCATCTCTTTCTTCACCAGCGCGCTTTTCTGCTTATGCGGAAACATCGGGTCGAGATAGACCACCTGCGGACGCGGGGTGATATCGGTCAGCGCCGTCAGGCTGGAAGCGTGAATCAGCCGCAAACGCTCCTGTAACCAGGGGCCGATTTCAGCGTCGGCGTAGCCGCGCGCCAGGCCATCGTCGAGCAGCGCGGCAACCACCGGGTTACGCTCCAGCATCCGCACGCGACAGCCCACGGAGGCAAGAACAAAGGCATCCCTTCCCAGACCGGCGGTCGCATCGACCACATCCGGCAGATAGTCACCTTTGATTCCCACCGCTTTTGCCACCGCCTCGCCGCGGCCGCCGCCGAACCTGCGCCGGTGGGCCATGGTCCCACCGACAAAATCAACAAAGATGCCGCCAAGCTTCGGTTCATCGCGCTTGCGCAGCTCAAGATGCGCCGGCGTCATCACCAGCGCCATCGGGTTGTCCTCATCCTGCTCCAGCCCCCAGCGGTCAGCCAGAACAGATAAGGCGCCGTCTCCGGCGCCCGTTTCATCAATTAAACAAATTTTCACAACAGGGTTAACTCTTAATACCGTAATGCTCAAGCATCGCGTCCAGCTGCGGCTCGCGACCGCGGAAGCGTTTGAACAGGACCATTGGCTCTTCCGAACCGCCGCGGCTAAGGATGTTGTCGAGGAACGACTGGCCGGTTTCGCGATTGAAGATACCCTCCTCTTCGAAGCGCGAGAAGGCATCCGCCGCCAGGACGTCGGCCCACAGATAGCTGTAATAACCCGCTGCGTATCCGCCGGCGAAAATATGGCTGAAGGCGTGCGGGAAACGGCCCCACGACGGCCCGGGGATCAGCGCCACCTGCTGCTTAATTTCCGCCAGCGTTTCGAGGATTTTCGCGCCCTGCTGCGGGCTGAACTCCGCATGCAGGCGGAAGTCGAACAGGCCGAACTCCAGCTGGCGCAGAATAAACATCGCCGCCTGGTAGTTTTTCGCCGCCAGCATTTTCTCCAGCAATTCCTGCGGCAGCGGTTCGCCGGTTTCATAGTGGCCGGAGATAAAGGCCAGCGCTTCCGGCTCCCAGCACCAGTTTTCCATAAACTGGCTCGGCAGCTCGACCGCATCCCACGGTACCCCGCTGATGCCGGACACGCCGGCGGTGTCGATACGGGTCAGCATATGGTGCAGACCGTGGCCAAACTCGTGGAACAGGGTGATCACTTCATCGTGGGTGAACAGCGCCGGCTTACCGTTGACGGGACGGTTAAAGTTACAGGTCAGATAAGCGACCGGCTTTTGCAGCGAGCCGTCAAGCTTGCGCATCTGGCCAACGCAGTCATCCATCCACGCCCCGCCGCGTTTATGTTCGCGAGCGTAGAGATCGAGATAGAAGCTACCGCGTAGTTCATTTTTTTCATCGTAAAGCTCGAAGAAGCGCACCTCCGGATGCCAGACGTCCACATCGGTACGCTCTTTCGCGGTAATACCGTAAATACGCTTAACCACCTCGAACAGGCCGTTAACCGCTTTGTTTTCCGGGAAGTAGGGGCGCAGCTGTTCATCGCTGATGCTGTAAAGATGCTGCTTCTGTTTTTCGCTGTAGTAAGCGATATCCCACGGCTGCAGTTCATCCACGCCGAATTCGGCTTTGGCGAAGGCGCGCAGCTGGGCCAGCTCTTTCTCACCCTGCGGACGGGCGCGTTTCGCCAGGTCGGTCAGGAAGTCGAGCACCTGCTGCGGATTTTCGGCCATTTTGGTCGCCAGCGACTTGTCGGCAAAGCTGTCAAAGCCCAGCAGCTGCGCCAGCTCGTGGCGCAGGGCGAGGATTTCGGCCATTACCGGGCTGTTGTCCCATTTTCCGGCGTTCGGCCCCTGGTCGGAGGCGCGGGTGGAATAGGCGCGATACAGCTCTTCACGCAGCGCCTGATTGTCGCAGTAGGTCATTACCGGCAGATAGCTCGGGATATCCAGGGTCAGCAGAAACCCTTCCTGCTCTTTGGCTTCAGCCTGGGCTTTCGCTGCGGCAAGCGCGCTTTCCGGCATGCCGGAGAGCTCAGATTCATCGGTGACCAGCTTGGTCCAGCCCATGGTCGCGTCGAGCACGTTGTTGCTGTACTGATTGCCCAGCTCGGAGAGGCGGGCGGCGATTTCGCCGTAGCGTTTCTGCTGCTCTTTCGCCAGGCCAATACCGGAGAGTTCAAAATCGCGCAGCGCGTTATCCACCGCTTTTTTCTGCGCGGTATTCAGGGTGGCGTAATGGTCGCCGTCGCGCAGGTCGCGGTACGCTTTGTACAGGCCTTCATGCTGCCCAACCCAGGTGCTGTACTCCGAAAACAGCGGCAGGGTCTGCTCGTAGGCTTCGCGCAGTTCCGGACTGTTTTTGACCGAGTTCAGATGGCTGACCGGGGAAAAAATACGCCCCAGCACGTCGTCTACTTCCGCCAGCGGCTGGCAAAGATTTTCCCAGGTATACGGCGCCCCTTGCGCCACCGCGCGCTCTACCGCCGCCCGGCAATCATCCAGCGCTTTAGTGACCGCGGGGACCACGTGCTCGGGTTTGATGGCAGAGAATGGCGGTAATGAAAAAGGCGTCAGTAATGGATTGGTCATATGCGCAGTCCTGTTGAATTGGGTGAATGAAGCGCGCGTCCGGCGCTATAGCATGAGATCTAGAATGGGGGATAGTTTGCTGAATTTCAATGTCAGGCGCCGCGCGCAGGCGGGTATTACTGCGATAAGTCTGGCCGTTGTGGCCAGAGCGCATAAAAAAGCCGGGTTCGCCTCGCGGCGACCCGGCTCGTTTTAGGCGGACAAGCAGCTTATACCACCATCCCCAGCAGCAGACAGCCTACCAGGCCGCACACTGAGATAATGGTTTCCAGCACCGACCACGACTTAATGGTCTCGCCGATGGTCAGGTTGAAGTATTCCTTAAACAGCCAGAAGCCCGGGTCGTTAACGTGAGAGAAGATAACGCTGCCGGAGCCAACGGCGATCACCATCAGTTCCGGGCTCACGCCGGTGGTGGCGATCAGCGGCGCGGCGATACCGCCCGCGGTGATCGCCGCAACGGTGGCGGAACCCAGCGCAATACGCAGTACCGCAGCAATCGACCATGCCATAAACAGCGGGGACATATTGGATTCATGCATGATAGAAGCAATGTATTTATCCATGCCGCTATCGACCAGCACCTGCTTGAAGGCGCCGCCGCCGCCGATGATAAGCAGCATCATGGCGATAATTTTGATCGAGGAGGTCAGCGTATCGTTAATCTGCTCCATGGAACGACCGCGGTTAAGACCGAAGGTGAACATGGCGATCAGTACCGCGATCAGCGTGGCCATGACCGGGTCGCCGAAGAATTCCGCGATCGGCAGGAAGGCATGACCTTTCGGCAGAACCATTTCGGCCACGGCGCGCATGGCCATCAGAATAACCGGCACCAGAGAGGTCCAGACGCTGACGCCGAAGCCCGGCATCTCTTCCTCAGTGAACGTTTTCGGGTTATGCAGGCCTTCCGGAATCGGCTTATCGATACCTTTCAGGAAGCGTGCGTAAACCGGCCCCGCGAGGATAACCGTCGGGATCGCCAGAATCGTACCGAACAGCAGGGTTTTACCCATGTCGGCATGGAAAATAGTGGCAATGGCCGTCGGGCCCGGGTGCGGAGGCAGGAAACCGTGCGTGACGGAGAGCGCGGCCGCCATCGGGACGCCGATATAGAGCAGCGGGATACCGGCGGATGCGGCGATGGTAAAGACCAGCGGCAGCATCAGTACGAAGCCCACTTCATAGAACAGGGCGAAGCCGACGGTAAAGCCGGTGAGCACAACCGCCCATTGAATATGTTGTTTACCAAATTTGGCAATCAGCGTGGTGGCGATACGCTGCGCGCCGCCGCAGTCCGCCAGCATTTTACCGAGCATCGCGCCGAAGCCCATGATCAGCGCGAGGCTGCCGAGGGTCCCCCCAACGCCGTTTTTGATGGAGACGATAACTTTATCCAGAGGCATACCCTGCATGAGCCCGACGGCAAGTGCCACCAGAACCAGAGCGATAAACCCGTTCAGCTTGAAACGGATCATCAGCAACAATAACAGGGCAACCCCGATAGCAACGATGACTAATGGCATGATTTACCTGGCCTTAATTTGTTATGGGTAACGTCATAGTTTCAACATTGACTTCATCCGTTCCGACCGGAACAAAAAATGTCTGACGCCGTAGAAGCTGGCTTTATCCTTACCCAGAGAAAGGATAGCTGGCTATTTTTTTATCTGTGGCGCCTGAAGTGAATGATACGGGTAACATATGAAGTTTGAGAATCACCTGGGCGGTGAAAATTTCAAATATGAGACTTAAGTCATACTCTTTCCCGGGTTTCTGCCGGGTCGCTTAGCGGGAAATGTTGCGCGGGAACATGAGGGGAGTCGCCCGGCCGCGAAAAGGCTGCCGGGCGGGGAAATCAGTAGTAGGAGTGCTCGCCGCGCTGGTGTTCAGTCAGATCGCGTACGCCTTTCAGTTCCGGGAACTCGTTCAGCATCTGCTTCTCGATCCCCTCTTTCAGCGTCACGTCAACCATCGAACAGCCGTTGCAGCCGCCGCCGAATTGCAGAATCGCCAGGCCATCGTCGGTGATTTCCATCAACGTGACGCGCCCGCCATGGCCGGCCAGCTGCGGGTTAATCTGCGACTGCAGCAGGTACTCAACGCGCTCCATGAGCGGGGCATCGTCGGACACTTTGCGCATCTTGGCGTTTGGCGCTTTCAGCGTCAGCTGGGAGCCCAGCTGGTCGGTAACAAAATCGATTTCAGCGTCTTCCAGGTACGGCGCGCTAAGCTCATCGACGTAGGCGGTGAGTTGCTCAAACTTCAGCGCGGTATCGGAATCTTCCACCGCATCCGGTGGGCAGTAGGACACGCCGCACTCGGCGTTAGGGGTGCCGGGATTGATCACAAATACGCGAATTTGTGTCCCTTCTTCCTGATTTGCCAGCAGTTTGGCAAAGTGCGCTTGTGCAGCATCGGAAATACGGATCATAGCGTTGGCCTAATAGTTGACTATTTTACTGGGTTATTATACGCCCATCAGCAGGGGTCTACAAGGTACGGCATATACACCATACCTGAACCGTCGCGGCGCCGTTTCGCAAAAGCAGGCGGGATATCTCGGCGACGGTGCTTCCGGTTGTGACGACATCATCCACAATGGCGATATGGTGGCCCTGGAGCGACAATTCAAGCTGGAAGGCGTTTTTCAGGTTCCGTTTGCGCAATCTGGCGCTGAGCTGATGCTGGGTGGCGGTGCGGCGCCGGCGGGTTAGCACATCGCTGCGCCAGGCGCAGTCCAGCCAGCGGGAGAGCGGTCGGCACAGCAGATCGCTCTGATTAAATCCCCTCTTCCACTGACGACGCTGCCAGAGCGGCACGCTAATTATCCGGTCCGGGCGGGGAAGATCCCGACGCTGGCGAATGCGCAACAGCAGCAGACGCGCCAGCGCCGGGGCCAGCTCGGGCCGCTTATTGAATTTCAGCTGGTGAATCAGGCCGCTCAGCGGCGGTCGATAGTCATTCACCGTCACCAGCCGCTGCCACGGCGGCGGTTTTTGCAGGCAGCGCCCGCAGGGCAGCGTGCTTGATTGGGCCGGCAGGCCGCACTGCGGGCACAACGGTTCAGACGCCAGCAGCGCCGACGCGCATCGCGAGCAGATCCCCCAGCTGGCGATGGCCAGCGGCATTTGGCATAGCCAGCATAAGCTGTGTGCTGTTAGCATATTTCCCCCTCGTATTGGTGGAAAGAGAACAGTAACTGATGAAAACGATCGCGTGGCAGACCACGGGCGAAGGAAATTGTCATCTTGTGCTGCTGCACGGATGGGGGCTGAATGCCAAAGTGTGGGATTGCATCACGCCGCAGCTGGCTTCGCATTTTACGCTGCACCTCGTCGACCTGCCTGGCTATGGCCGCAGCGGCGGCTTTGGCGCGATGTCGCTGGAAGAGATGGCCCAGCGGGTGCTGGAAAACGCGCCGGAGCGCGCTATCTGGCTAGGCTGGAGCCTCGGCGGGCTGGTGGCCAGCCAGGTCGCGTTATCCCATCCCGATCGCGTGCAGGCGCTGGTCACCGTGGCCTCTTCCCCCTGCTTTAGCGCTCACGACAGCTGGCCCGGGATTAAGCCCGACGTGCTGAGCGGATTTCAGCAGCAGCTGAGCGAAGATTTTCAACGCACCGTCGAACGCTTTCTGGCGCTGCAAACCCTGGGTACCGAAAGCGCGCGGCAGGATGCGAGAGCGCTGAAGAGCACGGTGCTGTCGCTACCGATGCCGTCGCCGGACGTTTTAAACGGCGGGCTGGAGATCCTCAAAACCGCCGATTTACGCCAGCCGTTGACCGCCCTCGCCATGCCGTTTTTGCGTCTGTACGGTCGGCTGGACGGTCTGGTACCGCGTAAAATCATTCCGCTTCTCGATGCGCTGTGGCCCAAAAGCACGTCGATTGTCTTCGATAAAGCCGCCCATGCGCCGTTCATTTCACATCCGCAGGCGTTTTGCGCTCCGCTGATCGAGCTGAAGCGTGAGATCGATAAATTTTTTTAGCGGGACGTGGTAAAAACGCTGGGTGCAGCAATACTTAGGTTGTTGCGGGGGTTGACTATTTCACGCTGGCCCCGTGACCTAAAAAAAACAACCTAATGGAGAGTAGAGGCTATGAAACTTGTTACAGGAATTGTTGCATCTCTGGTGATTGGCTCCCTGTCCTTCGGCGCGTTCGCCGCCAAGGAAATTCAAAAAGACGAAGTGGCTAAGTTGAACCTGACCAAAATTGGTTCGATTACCACCTCCAGAACAACCTCTCCGATGGATGCAAAGCGCGATCTGTCGAAAAAAGCGGATGAGCTGGGCGGCACCTATTTTGTGGTGATTGCAGGCGAGAAGAACGAGAAAACGGTTCACGCTAACGCGGACGTCTACAAGTAAGCCAGAAAGCGGGTCTCAGGACCCGCTTGCGGTATATGCCGCAGTCGGTTCCCGGAAGCGGCGCGTTGCGCCTGTCCGGGCTACCCACCCCAGAACCGTACAAATCTGTGGTCGAATCTCCCGGGTCGCGGCGTAAACGCCTTACCCGGGCTACCAAGCCCAAAACCGCACAAATTCGTAGCCCGGATAAGGCGTTAGCCGCAATCCGGGAAACCTGCCTTCACAGCCCAATCAGCGCAGCGACCACCACTCCCGCAGGCAGGCTTTGCCTTCCGGGCAGCTTTTACAGCTGCCGGAGAGGCAGCCATCGGCATCTTCGGTCACTTTCACCGCTTTCCCCATCGCTTGCAGGCGGCCCAACATGGCGTCAATCAGCGGCTGCGGCGTATTCAGGCGGACGCTGAGCTGCTTTGCCTCCATCCTCCCCTGCAGGGCCAGCATATCGCGGACTTCAATTAATGACGCCATCATCGCTCCTTAGTGGCAATCGCCCGCCGGACTCTGGCAGCAGGTGGACGGCGTTTTGCGCGTCGCCAGCAGCGAGACGTCCACCCGGCTACGCGCTCTGCGCAGCAGGCCAAAGATCACGATATTGAACAGCACCACCGCCAGAATGCACGCCAGGCTATAGCGCGGATGCTGGCTAAAGCTGACGGTCTGGTAGTACAGCGTAGAAAGTGAATAGGCGATATTCAGCCCCCACAGGACGGAGAACATCATCCAGCCGCGGCTCGACTCGCGGGCAATCGCCCCCATTACCGAGATGCAGGGAATATAGAGCAGGACAAAAATCAGGTAGCTGTACGCCGCCGCGGCGCTACCGAATTTGCTGCCCATGACGCCCATCGCGCCGGTTGCCATTTCGCCGTCGCCTTTACTGGCTTCGATAGGGTTGGCCAGCACGCTCAGGCTGAACGTATCTTTCAGGCTCTGCCAGGTCTCGTCTACCGCGGCCAGCAGCTCATCGCCGAGGCTAAACGTCTGCGGATTAAACGCTTCGTTCTGGATATCTTCAGCGGTGTAGAGGGTGTTCAGCGTCCCCACCACCACTTCCTTGGCCATCGCGCCGGTGAACAGCCCGACGGTCGCCTGCCAGTTATCCTCATGTACGCCAATCGGTTTAAATACCGGGGTGATCACCCGGCTGACCGACGCCAGCGCCGAGTCGTTGATGTTATCGACGATCTTACCGCTCAGCGAGAAGCTGTTCAGCGCGCTGAGGAAGATACTGACGATAACGATCACTTTACCCGCGCGCAGGACGAAGCCTTTCAGACGCTGCCAGGTCTGGATAATCAGACTCTTCACGTGCGGAACGTGATACACCGGCAGCTCCATCACGAACGGCGACGCTTCGCCGCGCATAATGGTATGCTTCAGCATCAGTCCGGTCGCAATCGCCATCACGATCCCCAGTACGTACAGCGAGAAGACCGCCAGCGCGCCGTTCTGGCCGAAAAAGGCGGCGGCGAAGACGGCGAAAATCGCCAGCCGCGCGCCGCAGGACATAAACGGCGCCATCATAATGGTCATCAAACGTTCGCGCGGCGCATCAAGCGTACGCGCGCCCATCACCGACGGAACGTTACAGCCAAAACCGACGATTAACGGCACGAAGGATTTCCCCGGTAGCCCCAGCGCCTGCATCAGGCGGTCCATCACAAACGCCGCCCGCGCCATATAGCCAGAGTCTTCAAGGAAAGAGAGGAACAGGTACATCATGCCGATCTGCGGTACCAGCGGCAGTACGGTATTGATACCGCCGCCAATCCCCTGGGCGAGGAACACCGTCAGCCAGTCCGGGAAATGCAGGGTATAGCCAACCCACTGAATACCGTGGATAAAGATAGCCACGGAACCGGCATCAAAAATGGGCTGCAGCGCGCCGCCGATATTAATCGCCAGCAAGAACATCAGGTACATAACGAACAGGAAGACCGGCAGGCCGAGGAAGCGGTTGAGGATCACTTTATCCATCGCCGCGGTAAAGCGGCTTGGCTCGGCGGTAAGGGTGTTACTGACCGCATCGCAAATGGCGGCAATACTTTGGTAACGGGCATCGGCGATATGCAGCGCGGGGTCATCCATCTCTTCGCTCAGGTGCGCCAGGGACACGTCCAGCTTGTGGGCAGCGTCACCGGCGTAGGCGCGGCTGTAAATATCGCCTTCAAGCATCTGTAAACCCAGCCAGCGACGCTGGCGCTGCGGAATATCCGCGGCCATGGCCTGCGCCAGCTTGTCCGCCTCCCGCAGCAGCGGCTGCGGATAGTGCACCAGTTCAATAGCCTGGTTCTGCTGATGGCGATCGATCGCCATTTTTAAGGCCTCGATACCGCGCCCGCGGGTGGAAACCAGCGGGATCACCGGGCACCCGAGACGCGCGGCCAGCGCGTCGACATCGATGCGGATCTTCTGTTTTTCCGCGATATCGAGCATATTCAGCGCGACCACGCAGGGGATGCCAAGCTCCAGCAGCTGCAGCGTCAGATAGAGGTTACGTTCCAGATTGGACGCATCGACCACGTTAATCAGCATGTCGGCGTCGCCGCTGAGAATATAGTGGCAGGCAATCTGCTCATCCAGCGAGGTTTGCGAGGAGATGGTGGTCAGGGAATACGTGCCCGGAAGGTCTACCAGCGTGACCTGATGATCGGTGGTGTTGAAACCACCCTCTTTGCGTTCAACGGTCACTCCCGCCCAGTTACCGACGCGCTGGCGCGCGCCGGTGAGCTGGTTGAACAGCGTGGTTTTACCGGAATTAGGATTACCAATTAAGCCAAGGGTTAATTTTTTCATATTCATACTCTTAGTGCCGGTCAGGCATTATTGTGCAACCGCTTCCAGCTCAATTAACGCAAGATCCTTTTTACGTAATACCAGGCTAACGCGTCGGGTTTCAATATGAATAGGGTCGCCGAGCGGCGCCACGCGAACCACATTGAAAGAAGAACCCGGCAGCATCCCGAGGGACAGCAGCTTTTGCCGATACGCCGGACTAATATCGCGGGAGAAACCGGTGATTTTCCACGCACTATCAGGTGTGAATTGCATAGGACCTACTTGTTTATCGCCAACTGAAAAGAGAGTTTTCCGTATGCGCCGGAGACGCGGCGCCAGGGACCGTAGCTAACGAAGAAGAAAAAATACTCAATGCAAATAATGATAATGAGAATAGTTTTTATCATCAATACATATAATGCGGCCGTTTCGCTTTTTAAAGAGAAAATTGAGCTTTTGTTGATATTGAGCAAACTCTATTTTGTCGCCGTCGCGGAGGTGATGATTATTCTTAATGACTAAATGTTTAATTAAAGTTTCTATAGTTAACGAAATGAAAATAATAATATCGCCGTCCGTAATTCGCGCTTATTACGACGTTATAAGAAAATACTGATGCTTGTTTGCACAATATGGCGAATGCCGGAAGAAATGCGGCCCCTTAGCAAAAGGGGCCGGAAAGAATTAACGTTTTTTACCCATTGCCGCCGCCAGCGCATCCATCATCGCGCTGTTGCCCGCAGGCTGCGCCTCGCGACCGCGAGGTTTAGCGGCCTTCGCCGCCGGGCGGTTGCCCTGAGGACGATCGTTACCGCCGCCGCGGCGCGCGTTGCTGTCGCCTGGCTGTTCGTCCAGACGCATCGTCAGCGCGATGCGCTTACGCGGCAGGTCGACTTCCATCACTTTCACCTTCACGATATCGCCCGCTTTGACCACCGTGTGCGGGTCTTCAACGAACTTATTCGACAGGGAAGAGATATGCACCAGGCCGTCCTGATGAACGCCGATATCAACGAACGCGCCGAAGTTGGTGACGTTGGTCACCGCGCCTTCGAGGATCATTCCCGGCAGCAGGTCGTTCATCGTCTCTACGCCATCGGCGAACTGGGCGGTTTTAAACTCAGGGCGCGGGTCGCGGCCCGGTTTCTCCAGCTCTTTGATGATGTCGGTCACCGTCGGCACGCCGAATTTCTCATCGGTGAAGTCAGCGGCTTTCAGATGACGCAGCTCGCTGCTGTTGCCCATCAAATCTTTCAGCGCCTGCTGAGTCGCCGCCAGAATGCGCTCCACCACCGGATACGCTTCCGGGTGCACGGTTGAGGCGTCCAGCGGGTTGTCGCCGTGGTTGATACGCAGGAAGCCCGCGCACTGTTCAAAGGCCTTCGGCCCCAGACGGCTGACCTTCAGCAGCTGCTGGCGATTCTGGAACTGGCCGTTCTCATCGCGCCAGGAGACGATATTCTGCGCCATCATGCGGGTCAGACCGGCGACGCGGGTAAGCAGCGGGACGGAAGCGGTATTCAGATCGACGCCAACGGCGTTTACGCAGTCTTCCACCACCGCGTCCAGCTTACGCGCCAGCTGGGTCTGGCTGACATCGTGCTGATACTGGCCGACGCCAATGGATTTCGGATCGATTTTCACCAGCTCGGCCAGCGGGTCCTGGAGACGACGGGCGATAGAGACCGCGCCGCGCAGGGAAACGTCGAGATCCGGGAACTCCAGCGCCGCCAGCTCGGAGGCGGAGTACACGGACGCGCCCGCTTCGCTGACGATGACCTTCTGCGCGGTCACTTTCGGGAACTGCTTCTGCACGTCGAGGAAGAAGCGCTCGGTTTCACGCGAGGCGGTACCGTTGCCAATCGCCACCAGCTCAACGTTGTACTTTTCACACAGCGCGGCAACCGCCACCGCCGCTTTTGCGGCCTGGCCGGTATGCGGGTAGATGGTATCGGTAGCCACCAGCTTGCCGGTACCGTCAACGACGGCGACTTTGACGCCGGTGCGCAGGCCCGGATCGAGGCCCATGGTGGCGCGCAGCCCGGCCGGCGCGGCCATCAGCAGGTCGTGCAGGTTGCGGGCAAAGACGTTAATGGCTTCGTCTTCCGCGCGTTCGCGCACGGTCCCCATCAGCTCGGTTTCGAGGTGCATCAGCACCTTGATACGCCACGTCCAGCTCACCACGCCCTTACGCCAGCCGTCCGCCGGCGCGTTATTCAGGCGCAGGCCGAGATGGTCGATAATGATTTGCTCGCCGTGGCTCTCTTTCGGCGGCTCGTCGAACTGCGGGTCGGCATTTAAAGAGAGCTGCAGCACGCCTTCGTTGCGGCCGCGGAACATCGCCAGCGCGCGGTGCGACGGCACGGTGGCGATCGGTTCGTGATGGTCGAAGTAGTCGCGGAATTTCGCCCCTTCCTCTTCCTTACCGCTGACGACGGTCGCCACCAGGTGGGCGTTTTTCCACAGATAGTCGCGCACTTTTGCCAGCAGGGCGGCGTCTTCCGCAAAGCGCTCCATCAGGATATAGCGCGCGCCGTCGAGAGCGGCTTTTGTGTCCGCTACGCCGTTGTCGGCGTCGATATATTTAGCGGCTTCGGTTTCCGGGTCGTGAGAGGGTTCGTTCCACAGCAGATCGGCCAGCGGTTCCAGCCCGGCCTCAATGGCGATCTGCCCGCGCGTGCGGCGCTTCGGCTTGTACGGCAGATAGAGATCTTCGAGCTCGGTTTTACTCAACGTCCCGTTGATGGCTTTTTCCAGCGCCTCGGTCAGCTTGCCCTGCTCGCCGATGGACTTCAGGATCGCCTGACGACGGTCTTCAAGTTCACGCAGATAGCCCAGGCGGGTTTCCAGATTACGCAGCTGCGTGTCATCCAGACCGCCGGTGACTTCTTTACGATAGCGTGCGATAAACGGCACGGTATTCCCTTCATCAAGCAGGCGAACGGCAGCTTCTACCTGTTCAGCCCTGGCCTGAAGTTCACCCGCAATAATGCGGCAGAGCGAATCATTCATCATCGGTTTAATTCATCTTTAGGATCAAAAATCAGGGGGATAGTTATACGGACTGGCACGCTAAAATGCCAGCCGCGACCCAAGCCTCTCGGAATGTTCCGGACCTATTTGGCTTTGACGTATTCAATTTCGTTCACGTACCAGGCCGCCTCGCCCGCGGGGGTGTTCACGATAGCTAAATCACCGACCTCTTTTTTCAGCAGCGCGCGCGCCATTGGCGAATCAATGGAGATGTAGTCGTTGCGGCCAAAGATTTCATCGTAGCCGACAATCCGGAAGCGCTTCGTCTCGCCCGCATCGTTTTCAATCTCCACCCACGCGCCGAAAAAGACCTTACCCTCCTGCTGCGGCGAATAATCGACGATTTTCAGCTGCTCAAGGCACTTGGTCAGGTAGCGCACCCGGCGGTCGATTTCACGCAGGCGCTTTTTATTGTATTGGTAATCGGCGTTTTCACTGCGGTCGCCGAGGCTCGCCGCCCAGGTCACCTTTTTGGTGACTTCCGGACGTTCTTCGCGCCACAGGGTATCCATCTCTTTCTTCAGTTTTTCATACCCTTCACGGGTGATCAGCGGCGTTTTCATCGAAGGTTCCGGCTCCTGATTACAGATCTTTGTGCAATGCTGCGCACAATTCGTCGCACGTCATCATACCAACAGGATAAATAATGTGTCTTATGCTTAAATGTATACTTAAGCTGCTGTTAAATATGCTTTGTAACAATTTAGCCTGGAATATATACCAGATTTCGCTGGTGGGCGACCCGGGCTTTTTTGAGAATACGTACTGACAATTGCAGTGAACCTTTGGGAGTATAAACAATGCAAGAGAATTATAAGATTCTGGTTGTCGATGACGACATGCGCCTGCGTGCGCTACTCGAACGTTATCTGACCGAGCAGGGCTTCCAGGTTCGTAGCGTGGCGAACGCTGAACAGATGGATCGCCTGCTGACCCGTGAATCCTTCCACCTGATGGTGCTGGATCTGATGCTGCCGGGCGAAGATGGCCTGTCCATTTGCCGCCGCCTGCGCAGCCAGAGCAACCCGATGCCGATCATTATGGTCACGGCGAAAGGGGAAGAAGTTGACCGTATCGTGGGCCTGGAAATCGGCGCCGACGACTACATCCCAAAACCGTTCAACCCGCGCGAGCTGCTGGCCCGTATCCGCGCCGTACTGCGCCGTCAGGCTAACGAACTGCCGGGCGCGCCTTCGCAGGAAGAAGCGGTTATCGCCTTTGGTAAGTTCAAGCTGAACCTCGGCACCCGCGAGATGTTCCGCGAAGATGAGCCTATGCCGCTGACCAGCGGTGAATTCGCGGTACTGAAAGCGCTGGTGAGCCATCCGCGCGAACCATTATCCCGCGATAAGCTGATGAACCTCGCTCGCGGCCGTGAATATTCGGCCATGGAGCGCTCCATCGACGTACAAATCTCCCGCCTGCGCCGCATGGTGGAAGAAGATCCGGCACATCCGCGCTATATCCAGACCGTTTGGGGCCTGGGCTACGTTTTCGTCCCGGACGGCTCTAAGGCATGAAACGCGTGCGCTTTTCGCCGCGAAGCTCGTTTGCCCGCACCCTGTTACTGATCGTCACCCTGCTGTTCGCCAGCCTGGTGACGACCTATTTAGTGGTGCTGAATTTCGCGATCCTGCCCAGTCTCCAGCAGTTTAATAAGGTTCTGGCCTACGAAGTGCGTATGCTGATGACCGATAAACTCCAGCTAGAAGACGGCACTCAGCTGGTGGTGCCGCCGGCGTTTCGCCGCGAGATTTACCGCGAGCTGGGCATTTCGCTCTATTCCAACGAAGCGGCGGAAGACGCAGGCCTGCGCTGGGCGCAGCATTATGAATTCTTAAGTCAGCAGATGGCGCACCAGCTCGGCGGGCCAACCGAAGTGCGGGTCGAGGTAAACAAAAGCTCCCCCGTGGTGTGGCTGAAAACCTGGCTTTCTCCCAATATCTGGGTGCGCGTACCGCTGACCGAAATCCACCAGGGCGATTTCTCGCCGCTGTTCCGCTACACCCTGGCGATCATGCTGCTGGCGATTGGCGGCGCCTGGCTCTTTATTCGTATTCAGAACCGACCGCTGGTCGACCTGGAGCACGCGGCGCTTCAGGTCGGGCGAGGGATTATTCCCCCGCCGCTGCGCGAATACGGCGCATCGGAAGTGCGATCGGTGACCCGCGCCTTTAACCACATGGCGGCTGGCGTGAAGCAGCTGGCGGATGACCGCACGCTGCTGATGGCCGGGGTGAGCCATGATTTACGCACTCCCCTTACGCGTATCCGCCTGGCGACGGAGATGATGGGCGAAGAGGACGGCTACCTCGCCGAGTCGATTAATAAAGATATTGAAGAGTGTAACGCCATTATCGAGCAGTTTATCGACTACCTGCGCACCGGCCAGGAGATGCCGATGGAGCTGACGGACCTTAACGCGGTGCTGGGGGAAGTGATTGCGGCGGAGAGCGGCTACGAGCGAGAAATCGCCACCGACCTGCAGCCGGGCGAGATCCCGCTGCGCGTGCATCCGCTCTCCATCAAGCGCGCGCTGGCGAATATGGTGGTCAACGCCGCCCGCTACGGCAACGGGTGGATTAAAGTCAGCAGCGGCAGCGAGGGGAACCGGGCCTGGTTCCAGGTGGAAGATGACGGTCCGGGAATTAAACCGGAGCAGCGTGAGCATTTGTTCCAGCCGTTCGTGCGCGGCGATAGCGCCCGTACGATTAGCGGGACCGGCCTCGGCCTGGCTATCGTTCAGCGCATTATCGATAACCATAACGGTAAGCTGGAACTTGGCTCCAGCGAACGCGGCGGATTATTAATTCGCGCCTGGCTGCCGGTGCCGATGCAGCGTGCCCTGCCCGCGATAAAGCCCGCCAAAGAGATCTAATTCTGCCGGTACGCCCGCATTAAAACGCCCGGCGGCGCCACGCTGTACGCCGCCGCATTGCCCTTGTATCCCGGAGAGGTGCGCCAGCACCGCCTCCGGACTGCACCAGGTTTAATGCGCTTTATTCGCCATCGCATACGCCGCTGGCAAATTCAGCCGCTGCCAGAACTGCTGCGCGTCGTTATCACCGGAAAGCGGATACCCTGCGGGCAACGCCGTTTTGACCATCAGCGCCCGACGCTGCGCGGCGGACAGATTCGGCAGCGCAGCCTCCAGCAGCACTTCAGCCCCTTGCGGCACCTTCAGGCTCTGTTTTTCGCCCTTCTGCTGCGGCAGATCGTAGGTCATGGTAAAGCGATAAAACGCGACCATCGCCGGGTCGCGATACGGATCGTCTTTCGCAGGCACTTTCGCGCACTCCGCCAGCGTCGTGCCGCACTCTTTCTCCAGCGCGGTACGCAGCTGGTCGCGGGCCTCATTAAACAGCCCGCGATACTTCGCGTCATTCAGGTAGTGGGCGACATTGCGCTGCGCCACCATCCGCGACCCCATCACGTCCAGCGGATAGTGCACGCCCAGCACGATGCGCGAATAGCCATAGCGTGCGCCGCGCGTCACCAGCGCGTCGAAGCGCTCCGGGATCATCTCCGCCATTAGCAGAGCGTCGGTATAGCCGGTGTTGGTGTGCCCGCTCGGAAACGAGCCGCCGTCGGCGGTATAGGGCTTATTGTCCTTAACGACCACATCGTCCGGCACCAGATGGATGGTATTGCCCTGAATCAGGAACGGGCGCGGGTTGTTAAAGTGCTTTTTCGCCGCCCCGGTACTCACTTCCGAAGCTTTGATCAGCGCCGCCGCCTTACCAAGCTCGCCTTTGTCGTAGGCGGCGAGGAACGCTTTGCCGAGACGCGGCCCCAGCGCATCGCTGAGGAAGTAGAGATAGCTGATGCCCTCGGCATCCGCCAGCGCCTGATGGCGGGAGGTCTGTACGGCATCGCGGTTGATGGCGGTGACCGTCGCCAGATTTTGCTCAATTACCGCCTTCGGCAGCGCAGTGAACGCCGAGAGCAGCGCAATACCCGCCTGCTGGTTGGCTTTTGTCTGGAAGTCATAACCGCTGGCCTTCAGCCACGCGGTATCCGCCTGAGTTTTATTCTGTCTGGCGTGTTCAAGCTGGTCGCGAGTCAGGGTTGCCGCATCGCCCTTCAGCGCGTTGCGCAGCTGCGACAGGCTTTGGCTCTCCAGAGCGTCAAACGCCGGACTGGCGGCGGCTGGCGTCACGCCGTTGGCGATTGCCGCCGCCTGATTCAAAGGAACCTCTTTCGCCAATGCCGGCAGCGCCAGCACGAGCGCCGATGCGAGAAGCGTGATGTGCAGTTTCATTATTTTCCTTTTATACCCTAAATAATTCGAGTTGCTTAAAGGCGGCAAGGGAGTGAGTCCCCGGGAGCATAGATAACTATGTGACCGGGGTGAGCGAACGTAGCCAACACATAAGCAGCTTGAAGTATGACGGGTAAATTCAAACCATTACCTTGCCTTTACGTGACGCTAGCCCTTCTGTTTGACGCTTTTATGACACGGTTATGTTTTGCAACGCTTTAAGCGGAATGGAAACAGCGCGGCGGTAATCCAGGCCGATCTGCGGTAAACTATCGGTCATCTTGTCTCAATCCCGGAATCACCGTATCCATGCTCAGTTATCGTCATAGCTTTCACGCAGGCAACCACGCCGACGTTCTTAAACACACCGTTCAGAGCCTGATCATTGAATCGCTCAAAGAGAAAGAAAAACCGTTTCTCTATCTGGACACCCACGCCGGCGCAGGCCGCTATCAGCTGAGCAGCGAACACGCCGAGCGTACCGGTGAATATCTCGAAGGCATCGCCCGCATCTGGCAGCAGGATGACCTGCCCGCCGAGCTGGAGCCGTATATCTCCGTCGTTCAGCACTTCAACCGTAGCGGCCAGCTGCGCTACTACCCCGGCTCGCCGCTGATTGCCCGCCAGCTGCTGCGCGAGCAGGACAGCCTGCAGATGACCGAACTGCATCCCAGCGATTTTCCGCTGCTGCGCGCCGAATTTCAGAAAGACGACCGCGCCCGGGTTGAAAAAACCGATGGCTATCAGCAGCTGAAGTCGAAGCTGCCGCCGGTTTCTCGTCGTGGACTGGTGCTGATCGACCCGCCTTACGAAATCAAAAGCGACTACCAGGCGGTCGTGACCGGTATTCATGAAGGCTACAAACGCTTTGCTACCGGCACCTACGCGCTGTGGTATCCGGTGGTGCTACGGGCGCAGATTAAGCGCATGATCAAAGAGTTAGAGGCCACCGGCATTCGCAAAATTCTGCAAATCGAGCTGGCGGTGCGTCCGGACAGCGACCAGCGCGGGATGACCGCCTCCGGGATGATCGTCATCAACCCGCCGTGGAAGCTGGAGCAGCAGATGAACAACGTTCTGCCGTGGCTGCATAAAAAGCTGGTGCCGACCGGCATCGGCCATACCACCGTCAGCTGGATCGTGCCTGAGTAATCGCAGTCATCGGTGGAAACTATTGATTTCAGGTATACAATCGCGCCAATCAGACATTAAGGATAAGACTCATGAGCAAGCATTATGACTATATCGCCATTGGCGGCGGCAGCGGCGGTATCGCCTCCATTAACCGTGCCGCTATGTACGGCCAGAAGTGCGCGCTGATTGAAGCCAAAGACCTGGGCGGTACCTGCGTGAACGTCGGCTGCGTGCCGAAAAAAGTCATGTGGCATGCGGCGCAGATCCGTGAAGCCATCCATCTGTATGGTCCGGATTACGGTTTTGATACCACTATCAATCACTTCGACTGGGACAAACTGATCGCCAGCCGTAGCGCCTATATCGATCGTATCCACACCTCCTACGATAACGTGCTGGGCAAAAATAAGGTCGATGTGATTAAAGGCTTCGCCCGTTTTGTCGATGCGAAAACCATCGAAGTTAATGGCGAGACGATAACCGCCGATCATATTCTGATCGCCACCGGCGGCCGCCCGAGCCATCCGAATATCCCCGGCGTCGAATACGGCATTGATTCCGATGGTTTCTTCGAACTGCCGGCGCTGCCGAAACGCGTTGCGGTTGTCGGCGCGGGCTATATCGCCGTTGAGCTGGCGGGCGTGATTAACGGCTTGGGCGCGGAGACGCACCTGTTCGTGCGTAAACACGCGCCGCTGCGTAGCTTCGATCCGCTGATCGTGGAAACGCTGGTTGAGGTGATGAACGCCGAAGGCCCGCAGCTGCATACCCATGCCATTCCGAAAGCGGTTGTGAAGAACGCCGACGGCAGCCTGACCCTGGAACTGGAAGATGGCCGCAGCCAGACCGTGGACTGCCTGATTTGGGCGATCGGTCGCGAACCGGCAACCGATAACTTCAACCTCGCCGCGACCGGAGTGGAAACCAACGATAAAGGCTATATCGTCGTCGATAAATTCCAGAACACCAACGTTCCGGGTATTTACGCCGTCGGCGATAATACCGGCGCCGTCGAGCTGACCCCGGTCGCCGTTGCCGCAGGTCGTCGTCTCTCCGAGCGTCTGTTTAACAACAAGCCGGACGAACATCTGGACTACAGCAATATTCCGACCGTGGTGTTCAGCCATCCGCCTATCGGCACCGTCGGCTTAACCGAGCCGCAGGCGCGCGAGCAGTACGGCGATGAAGCGGTGAAAGTGTATAAATCCTCTTTCACCGCCATGTATACCGCCGTGACCTCACACCGCCAGCCGTGCCGCATGAAGCTGGTCTGCGTCGGCCCGGAAGAGAAGATTGTCGGTATTCACGGTATCGGCTTCGGGATGGACGAGATGCTGCAGGGCTTCGCGGTGGCGCTGAAGATGGGCGCAACCAAGAAAGGCTTCGACAATACCGTGGCGATCCACCCAACCGCCGCGGAAGAGTTTGTGACGATGCGGTAAGACGCGCACCATGCCTGAAAAAGAAGCTCCGGAGAGCTTCTTTTTTTTTGCCTCTACGCCACGCCGTTATTCCCGTGACGCTTAAACGCCGGCCGCTGATTCAGCGCCATATACCAGCGCTCCACTTCCGCCATTTCAGGATGGGCGAACGGCGTCATTTTCCAGCGATGCACCGACAGGCCAAGGACAATATCCGCCAGCGTAAACTCGCTACCGGCGACCCATGCCCCGGTTTGCTGCAGCTGCGTATTGACGATCTGCACGCAGCGGGTCCAGGCGGCAATGCTCTCTTTGATAGCCGTCGGATCCTGAAAGCGCGGGTCCTTGCGTACCAGTCCCATAAAGGCATAGCGCCAGGCAGTATTAAATTCCGTTGCCTGCCAGTCCATCCAGTGCTCAACCTCGGCGGCAGCCTGCGGCGCCGTGGGGAGCAGGTCTTCCCGCCCGGCTTTGCGCGCCAGATAGCGGCAGATGCTGTTCGACTCCCATAACACAAAGTCGTCATCCCGCAGCACGGGCACCAGGCTGTTCGGATTAAGGGCGCGAAACTCCGGGGTCTCAATCGACTGAAACCCGCTGCCGTAATCCTCCTGCTGATATTCAAGCCCCGCCTCTTCGCAGGTCCACAGCACTTTGCGCACGTTAATTGATGAGCGTTTGCCCAGTATTTTTAGCATTGTCAGCAATTCCTCAATCAAAAGAGATGTTTGTTTCACAATACTGCATCGGCGGCGCATGTACAGCCGGATAATGTGTATAGTGGATTGCACGATTTTTCTCCAGGACAGGTTACCCGACATGTTGACCTCTTTTAACGTTTTAACACCGGGCAATATCCGCTTTGGACGCGGCCTTGCTCTCAGCGCCGCCCCCTGGCTCGCCGCCCGCTCCGCACAGATACTGCTGATTCACGGCGCCAGCCTGCAGCGCGCGGCGTTCTTATTAAGCGAACTCCACGCTCACCAGCTGAACGTCACCACGCTGTCTATCGCCCATGAACCCGACCTGCAGGATATTGAACGGGGCGTTCGTCTGGCGCGGGAAAGAGGCGTCGGCGCGGTGGTCAGCCTCGGCGGCGGCGCGGTGATAGATGCCGGCAAAGCGATTGCGGCGCTGGTTCCCGCGCAGGGGCCCGCGATCGAGTATCTGGAAGTGGTGGGTACCGGGCGCCTGTTAGAAGCCAATCCGCTGCCGTTCGTCGCCATCCCCACCACGGCCGGTACCGGAGCGGAAGTCACAAAGAACGCGGTGATCAACGTCCCCGAGCAGCAGCGCAAGGTCAGCCTGCGCGACGACCGTATGCTGCCGGACCTGGCGATTGTCGACCCGTCGCTCACCGACAACACCCCGCGCGCGGTGACCCTCGCTTCCGGCCTGGATGCCCTCACCCAGGTGATTGAGCCCTGGCTGTGCGCCCGGGCGAATCCTTTTACCGACGCTCTCTGCCGGGAGGCGATCCCACGCGGCATCAAAGCGCTCAGAACGCTGATGGCCAAAGAGTGTCCGGATAGCCGCGATGAGATGGCATGGGTCAGCCTGTGCGGCGGGCTGGCGTTAGCCAACGCCGGTCTCGGCGTCATTCACGGTCTTGCGGGCCCATTAGGCGGTCTGAGCAACGCCCCCCACGGCGCGCTTTGCGGCAGCCTGCTTCCCTTCGGCCTGGCGCTCAATGAAACGCAAATTAGCGACGAACGCCTCCGCCAGCGTTTTGCCGACGTACGCCAGTGGCTGGCCGCCGGGCTGGACGCCGATCCAAACAGCGCCTGGGAGAGCCTGCGCGAGTGGAGCCAGCGATCCGGTCTGGGCAATCTGTGCGAGCTCGGCGTCCCCCGCGAAGCGCTGGAACCCGCGGCCCTCGCCGCCAGCAGCTCATCCTCCATGAAGGCTAACCCGGTTATGCTGACCAGCGAGCAGCTGCTGGAAATGCTGGAGGCCGCGTGGGAGTAATGGCTTAATCGCTAAAGCGCCTGGAAATTTAGATTTTGTTGCAAAACGAAATCTCCGAATTTTTCGGCGCAATACGAAGCGGTTAAAACGGTTTTAATGCTCCAGGTCAACGAGTTAAAGCAGAAACCCCGGGCAGACGGTTTAGAACAAAGCGTGATCTACCGCACACTTCTCTTTTCGTTTCCCGCTGCGAATGTCTAAGCTTAATAGACAGGTCGGGCGCGCCCGGCATCCTCTACTGACGCAATCCGGAGGTCCGTACCACTATGTTCAGCCAGAAATTACGCAACGTTGATGACGATGAGCTCAGGATCGAAATCGATCCGTGCTACGAAGCCGATCCGTATGAGTTAAAGCTGGATGAAATGTTCGACGCCGAACCCGAACCGGAGATCATCGAAGGGCTGCCCGCCTCGGATGCCCTGACCCCTGCCGATCGCTATCTGGAACTGTTCGCTCACGTCCAGAAGTCGCGAATTTTCGCCGATAGCAAAACCTTCCCCGACTGCGCGCCGAAGCAGGACCCGCTGGATATTTTGATTCACTACCGTCGCGTCCGGCGCACCCCCGGATTCGATCTCCGTCAGTTTGTTGAAGACCACTTCTGGCTGCCGGAAAACCGCGCCGAGGATTACGTCTCCGATCCCACGCGATCGTTAAAGGAGCATATTGATAATCTGTGGCCCGTCCTGACCCGCGAGCCGCAGGATCATATTCCCTGGTCGTCGCTGCTGGCGCTGCCGCAGTCTTATATTGTGCCTGGCGGGCGGTTTAGCGAAACCTACTACTGGGATTCCTACTTCACCATGCTGGGGCTGGCGGAAAGCGGCCGCGAAGACCTGCTGAAATGCATGGCCGACAACTTCGCGTGGATGATTGAAATCTACGGCCATATTCCTAACGGCAACCGCACCTACTATCTCAGCCGCTCGCAGCCGCCGGTGTTTGCCCTGATGGTCGAACTGTTTGAAGAGGATGGGGTTCGCGGCGCCAAACGATACCTTGACCATCTGCGGATGGAGTACAGCTTCTGGATGGACGGCGCGGAATCGCTGATCCCCAACCAGGCCTACCGTCACGTGGTGCGGATGCCGGACGGCTCGCTGCTGAACCGCTACTGGGACGATCGCGATACGCCGCGCGATGAGTCATGGCGGGAAGATGTCGAAACGGCGAAGCACTCCGGGCGCCCGCCGAACGAGGTCTATCGCGACCTGCGCGCCGGGGCGGAGTCCGGCTGGGATTACTCCAGCCGCTGGCTGCGGGATATCACCCGGCTGGCGAGCATCCGTACCACCCAGTTTATCCCCATTGATTTGAACGCCTTCCTGTTCAAGCTGGAGAACACCATCGCCAACCTCTCCGGCCTGAAGGGCGACCGGGAAACAGAGGCCGCTTTTCGCCAGAAGGCCAGCGAGCGCAGGGCGGCGGTAACCCGCTATCTGTGGGATGACGAAAGCGGCTGTTTCCGCGATTACGACTGGCGCCGCGAGCAGCTGGCGCTGTTTTCCGCCGCCAGCCTCGTCGCGCTGTATGTCGGCATGGCGACCCATGAACAGGCCGACAGGCTCGCCGACGCGGTACGCGCCCGCCTGCTCACCCCCGGCGGTATTATGGCGACGGAATATCAAAGCGGTGAGCAGTGGGATAAGCCCAACGGCTGGGCGCCGCTGCAGTGGATGGCGGTACAGGGTTTTAAAATGTACGGCCAGGATCCCCTGGGCGATGAGATAGCCCAAAGCTGGCTGCAAACGGTGAATCATTTCTATAAACAGCACTATAAGCTGATTGAAAAGTACCATATCGCCAGCGCCACCCCCCATGAAGGCGGAGGCGGTGAATATCCGCTCCAGGATGGCTTTGGCTGGACGAATGGCGTGGTGCGCCGGCTTATCGGCCTGTACGGCGAACCGTTGTAAAAGCGGACTATTCCCGCGGTCGATGTCCTGCTATGTTCATGGCATCGACTTTCGCCGGAAGCCCAGCTATGCCTGAACTGGTTACCCCACGTCTGCGCTGCTCGCCGCTGCAGCTTGACGACTGGCCCTTTTTTCTCAGCTTACAGCAAGACCCCCAGGTGATGCTTTACGTCGCGGATCCCCGCCCGGTAGCGGACATTCGCGACGCTTTTGATGCCCGGCTTCCCGCGTGGTCGCCGGGCGCTGCCCACTGGCTGTGCCTGGTAGTGCGCGACCGCTACACCCACGCTCCCCTGGGCCTCACCGGCTATCAGCATCACGCTCCCGATAGCGCTGAAGCGGGTTTTCTGTTCGCTCCCCGGGCGCAGGGCAAAGGTTACGGCTATGAGTCTCTGCGCGCGCTGTGCGATTACGCTTTCTCCGCCGGCGGCATCCGGCGGCTGACGGCAACCGTCACCGCGGGCAATCTGGCGTCAAAAAATCTGCTGCAAAAGGTCGGTTTTCACCAGGAGGGCGAGCTGCGCGACTGCTACTGGCTCAACGGTCGCTGGCACAACGATTGGCTGTTTGGACTGCTGCGCCGCGATTACCACCAGCCTGGGCCATCTGGCGAATAGGGCGCGACGCGCTTTTCCTCTACACTGCAGGCCGACAACAGAGGAAGCGATAAATGTCCCCAACCATACCGCCGCTAAGCCTGCACGGGCTGGAGTTTATTAAGCGAATGCAGGGGTTAGCGCTCGCCCCCTATCGGGACGAAAGCGGCCTGCGCGTGATTGGCTACGGCCACGTTCTCAATGATTACGAATCGTTCCCTCACTTCACGCGCGAGATCGCGGAGACTCTGCTTATCGTCGATCTTCTGCAGTGCCAGCGCGAACTTAAGCGCAGGCTCCGGGTCACGCTTAATCAAGCGCAATATGATGCGCTGGTCTCGTTAGCCTTTAGCTGCGGGGCGGCGTCTCCGGCGCTTGATACCGTCCTGACCCATCTTAACCATCAGCGGTTCGCTGATGCGCTGAGCGCATGGGAAAATATTCGCATCGGCCGCGAACAGCGGCGCGAAGAGTGCGCAAGATTCAAAAACAGAGCCGATTAAGTTTCGCTGACGCGATGAAAAACCATCGCCGCCTGGGTACGATTCTTCACGTCCAGCCGACGGTACAGCGACTCAAGATGGGCCTTTACCGTGCCGGTGCTGATATTTAACGTCCGGCTAATCTGTTTATTAGAGTCACCGGCGGCCAGCAGCTGCAAAATCTCACGCTGGCGCTGGCTCAAATGAACCCGTTTATTATCGCTCACCTCCGCCATTATTAATCCATCGTCCGGCAAGCAGGGCAGCCCCCGCCGGAGACGATTGATGGTCTGAGCGAAAGTGGGCAAACTTTCCTCGCGCTGCACGATGGCCCGCACATTATAAGACAGCGCGCGCTGTAGCCAGCCCTTATTATCGTCAGAAACGATCAGCAGGACCTGAGCGTGCGGAAAGCGACGCTGTTTTTCCTCCAGCAGCCAACAGCAAAACTCACCGTGCATATCCCCGTCCAGCATGAGCAGCGCGTCAGGATGCGCCGTCAGCTTCTGCCAGAGCTGTTCAGCCTGACAGGTGCCAAAAATATCAATCTCTGGAATGTATTGCTGGAGGCCAATTTTCATTCCATGAATAAATATCGACTGCCTGTCAAACATGAGTACCTGCATGGGTTTCGCTCCAATAAATAAATGCCCGACGAAAGGGCAACATCAGCCAAAATAAATAACAACGCGCCGTTTGGCCTGGGGCATTTTACCGATAGGGGAGATGAACGAAATATCATAACAATGAATAGTTACAGGGCTTATTGGCCCCATTACTTGTCCACAATATTTATTACATTTGAATTAAGGAAATCCTTAATTATGCGGGCAAGGAAAAATAAAATAATACTAATTTTCTAGTTTAAACGAAGCCGGAAACGCAGGCGATGGCGAAATGAGGAAAGTCTGTTACGAAATAAGAAAGCGCATGAAATACGTTAGCCCCTCCATACTCTATGGAGGGGCGCGGGATTACAAGAACATCCCACCGGAGACTTCTACGCGCTGGGCGTTCATCCAGCGCAGATCATCGCTAAGCAGCGCGGCGATGGCATCGCCAATATCATCCGGCAGCCCCACTCTTCCGAGCGCCGTTTGCGCGGCAATATGCTGATTCACCTGCGCGTTATCCCTGACCACACCGCCGCCAAAATCGGTTTCAATCGCGCCGGGCGCAATAATATTGACCGAAATTCCGCGTTCTCCCAGCTCCTTCGCCTGGTAGCGCGTCAGCACCTCCATCGCGCCTTTCATTGAGGCGTAGGCCGCATAGCCCGGCAGCGCGAAACGCGCCAGTCCGCTGGAAACGTTGAGGATCCGCCCCCCGTACTGCAATAACGGCAGCAGGCGTTGGGTAAGGAAAAACGGCCCCTTAAACTGGATGTTCATTAATTCATCAAACTGCGCCTCGCTGGTTTCAGCAAAGGGAATATTCAGGCCAATTCCGGCATTGTTCAATAAATAGTCGAAGGTCTCCCGCTGCCAACGCTGCTGAAGCACTTCTCTTACCTTCTGAGCAAAACTGTCGAAACTGCCAACATCACCGACGTTTAGCGGTAATGCCGCGGCTTTCACGCCTTTTTGCTCAATTTCAGCCACCACGTCCAGCGCCGCCTGCGGGTTACTGTGCCAGGTCAGAATAATATCGGTTCCCTTTGCCGCCAGCTTCAATGCGGCGTTTTTTCCCAGTCCACGGCTACCGCCGGTGACTAAAGCGATACGTTGCGTCATCAGAAAACCCCTTCTTGGTTGCGTTTGCATCGTTGAAGAGCTTATTAGCTGCTATAAAAACAATAAATATGGCAAATTACGTTTTACTGTTTCATTAAAAACAACAATAGGCCGCCGGCATGGATAAAATTCACGCAATGCAGCTGTTCATCAGAGTCGCGGAGCTGGAAAGTTTTTCCCGCGCCGCCGATACCCTTGGCCTGCCGAAAGGAAGCGTCTCGCGCCAAATTCAGGCGCTGGAGAGCCACCTTGGGGTTCGTCTGCTGCATCGCACAACCCGCCGGGTACAGCTGACGCAGGACGGTATGGTTTATTACGAACGCGCCAGAGACCTGCTCAGCAATCTTGAAGAGCTGGACGGCATGTTTCAGCTTGACCCCTCCAGCATCAGCGGGCGTCTGCGGGTTGATATGCCCGTCGCCGTAGCGAAAAAGCTGGTCATTCCACAGCTGCCGGCATTTCTGCAGCAGTATCCCGGCATCGAACTGGAGCTCAGCAGCAGCGATCGGTTAGTCGACGTGGTTCGCGAGGGCTTTGACTGCGTGGTGCGCGTCGGTACGCTGAAAGATTCCGGGCTCATCGCGCGGCCGCTGGGCAAGCTAACGCAAATCAACTGCGCCAGCCCGCAGTACCTGACGCGCTTCGGCTATCCGCAATCGCTGGACGATCTCGCCGATCATGCGCTGATCCACTACGCAAGCAGCCTCGGGGTGCGCCCGCTGGGCTTCGAAGTGGTCAGCGAGGGCGCCGTCCGCTGGATCAAAACCGGCGGCGTCTTGACGGTGAACAGCACCGAGACCTATCAGGCGTCGTGCCTGGCGGGGCTGGGCATTATTCAGGTGCCGCGGGTGGGGGTTCGGGAATGGCTGCGCACCGGCGAGCTGATAGAAATTCTGCCCCACTACCGCGCCGAGCCGCTGCCGGTGTCGCTCATTTATCCGCACCGGCGTAATCTCTCGCGCCGGGTACATCTGTTTATGGAGTGGCTGGGCGGCTTAATGAAAAACTACGTTGATTAGGCCGAATAATGAAAAATCTGTATTTGAGAGCGTGCCGATATTCCCTGCCGGGTGCTGGCTGACGCTTTGCATGGCGTAAAAACCAACAATATCATGCCATTATCAAATTCTCCCAGACCGATACAAACGCAGCGCAGCCGGGGAATAACACAAGAAAGCGCTTCAGTGATTCGCAGATTCCGACGTCCGATACCCCCGATACGCCCCATCCGTGATTTTACGTATATAATTTTTGAAGAATATCGCTGTAAAAAAGGAAGAAATAATTTATGACGCCGGAAAACGACGCTCAACGCCCAACCGAGGATCCGGGCCAGCAGCCGGATAAAAACAAAAGCGCGATGGCTGCGATAAACGACTCTACCGTGGCGAAAAAAGCCAACCAGGCGCTGAAAAGCGTCACCGGAACGGCGGAAAAAGTTCAGCGTAACCATATGGTCGCCCATATCATCCGCGCCGCGGAGCGCTTTAACGACAGGCTGGGTAATCAGTTTGGCGCGGCAATCACCTACTTCTCGTTTTTATCGATGATCCCAATTCTGATGGTCTCTTTTGCGGCCGCCGGTTTTGTTCTCGCCTCGCATCCCACGCTGCTACAGGACATCTTCGATAAAATCCTGCTTAACGTTAGCGACCCGACGCTGGCGGCAACGCTGAAAAATACCATCAATACCGCCGTACAGCAGCGTACCGCCGTCGGTATTGTGGGTCTGCTGGTGGCGCTCTACTCCGGCATTAACTGGATGGGCAACCTGCGTGAGGCCATTCGCGCCCAGTCGCGCGACGTCTGGGAACGCACGCCGCAGGATCAGGAGAAAATTTGGGTTAAGTATTTCCGCGACTTTATCTCGCTGATCGGCCTGCTGGTTGCGCTGGTCATTACCTTGTCGATCACCTCTATCGCCGGCTCGGCCCAGCAGATGATTATCTCGGCGCTTTATCTTGATTATATCGAGTGGCTGAAACCGGCGTGGCGGCTGATTGGCCTCGCGATTTCCATCTTCGCCAACTATCTGCTGTTTTTCTGGATTTTCTGGCGACTCCCGCGCCACCGCCCTCGCCGTAAGGCGCTGATTCGCGGCACCCTGATTGCGGCCGTCGGCTTTGAGATAATCAAAATCATTATGACCTGGACGCTACCGGCGCTGGTGAAATCCCCATCCGGGGCGGCATTCGGTTCGGTGTTGGGGATAATGGCCTTCTTCTATTTTTTCGCCCGCCTGACGCTGTTCTGCGCCGCATGGATTGCCACCGCCGAATATAAAGACGACCGCCGGATGCCGGGCAAAGCCCACGACTAAACCATCACTGGGCTGAATAAAAGACGCAAAATTCAGCCCAACCTGGCATTTCAGCATATAAATCCAACATGTAACTTTTATTTAACCTAAACCTGGTTTTATCGACCATTATTTGAATTTTGTGAAGCATTTCATAGAAGTTATTTTTCTGGCACAGAAATTATTCACTTTTTGCTTCTTTTTTCGCCTCTCTCGCCCCTTGTTACAGATTGAAATGTCCCCAAGGCTGTGGCTATATGGCCTTTCGTTCGCAAAAAATAAGAAAGATCTATGCAAGCCACAGCCACAACACTCGACAACGCGCAGGACACCGTTCCGGTTAACTCACGCAATAAAGTCGTCGTCGCCTCACTCATTGGTACCGCCATCGAGTTCTTCGACTTCTACATCTATGCCACCGCGGCGGTTATCGTATTCCCGCACATTTTCTTCCCGCAGGGCGATCCCGCCGCCGCGACGCTACAATCGCTGGCGACCTTCGCTATCGCCTTTATTGCGCGCCCTATCGGTTCAGCGGTCTTTGGCCACTTCGGCGACCGCGTAGGCCGTAAAGCGACCCTCGTCGCCTCGCTGCTGACGATGGGGATCTCCACCGTGGTTATCGGCCTGCTGCCCGGCTATGAAACCATTGGCATTATGGCACCGGTGCTGCTGGCGCTGGCGCGCTTTGGTCAGGGGCTCGGCCTTGGCGGCGAATGGGGCGGCGCGGCGCTGCTGGCAACGGAAAACGCCCCGCCGCGCAAGCGCGCGCTGTATGGCTCATTTCCGCAGCTGGGCGCGCCTATCGGCTTCTTCTTCGCAAACGGCACCTTCCTGCTGCTCTCCTGGCTGCTGACCGACCAGCAGTTTATGGAATGGGGCTGGCGTATGCCGTTTATCTTCTCCGCCGTGCTGGTCATTATCGGCCTGTACGTCCGCGTTTCGCTGCACGAGTCGCCGGTGTTCGCTAAGGTAGCCGCCGCGAAAAAACAGGTCAAAATCCCGCTGGGCACGCTGCTGACCAAACACGTGCGCGTCACCGTTCTCGGCACCTTTATCATGCTGGCGACCTATACGCTGTTTTACATCATGACCGTCTACTCCATGACCTTCAGCACCGCCGCCGCGCCGATTGGCCTCGGCTTGCCGCGTAACGAAGTGCTGTGGATGCTGATGATGGCGGTTATCGGTTTTGGCGTGATGGTACCGGTGGCGGGCCTGCTGGCGGATGCATTCGGCCGTCGTAAGAGCATGGTCGTGATTACGACCCTGATCATCCTCTTCGCGCTGTTTGCCTTTAAACCGCTGCTCGGCTCCGGCAACCCGCTGCTGGTCTTTGCCTTCCTGCTGATTGGCCTGAGCCTGATGGGGCTGACCTTTGGCCCCATGGGCGCGCTGCTGCCGGAGCTGTTCCCGACGGAAGTTCGCTATACCGGCGCATCGTTCTCCTATAACGTCTCGTCGATCCTCGGGGCGTCCGTGGCGCCGTACATCGCCGCCTGGCTGCAGGGCAACTACGGTCTGCCTGCGGTAGGGCTCTATCTGGCCGCCATGGCGGCGCTGACGATGATCGCGCTGCTGCTGACTCACGAAACGCGTCACCAATCGCTGTAACTCTCCCTCCACGCCCCTGGCCATCCGGCGAGGGGCGTCTCCTTGCCGACTATTTTTTCATCTGCGACAGAATTGCCCGACACTGGTTCGCCTCGCCTTCGGCGGGTGAGATCAGCGCCAGCAGCGCGGCGGCCGGCGTCACCAGGGTCGCCAGCGCTGCCGCTACCGCGCCGCGGGCAATCAGCGGCCCCGCCTTCACGCCCGCATTCGGCGACTTAAAGGTGCCGCGCACGTAGAGCGGTGAACGCAGGGTGATAATGCGAAAGCCCTTACTCTCCGGATCGATAGTGAGGTCCAGCTGCTCTGAGGCAAAGCTGGCGGTACCGGTGACGTTGATCAGCGCGTTTTCCGTATCAAAGGCAAACACCTGCGGCCGGGCGACGCCGTTGACCACGTCGATATTGGCCGCCGCGCAGTTCACCCGCACCTCATCATCGCCAAAGATCTGCCCGATGATAAAGTTACCGACGTTCAGGCCGAGGATCTCCATCAGGTTGCGGCTAATTAAACCGTCGTTCATCAGCAGCTTCAGGTTACCGTTACTGTTGCCCAGCAGCGCGGCGACGGAGTTGCCGGTGCCGCGAAGCTGCACATCGCCGTTCATTTCGCCGAGGGTTTTCTGCATCATCTCCACGTTTGGCATCAGCGCTTTCAGCTTCAGGCGGCGCGCCTGCAGGTTCGCCGTCCCCTGCAGCGGTTTTTTATCCCCTTCAAGATGAATGCTGCCGGCAATCGTGCCGTTGGCCAGCCCCAGACGCAGCGGCTGCAGGCGCAGGTCGCCCCGTTCGAGGATCACGTGGGTGGAGAGGTCGCTGATGGGGAGCGTGCCGCCGTGCTCAATGCGCCGTCCTTTAAAGCGCACATCGGCATCCATCACCTGCCACTTATCGGTTTCAAAGCGGTCATATGGCAACACTTTTCCGGCCGGCTGCGGGGAGGCCTCGCCTTTGCGCCGTTCGGTCTGGCTGCCTTTACCGCCGGAGTCGACGCCAATCAGCGGCCCCAGATCCGCCAGCCTTAACTGTCTGGATTCAAGGTCGCCCTCCAGCTTAGGCCGGGGTTTACCGGTGGTGTAAGTCAGCGAGCCGTGGATATCGCTCTCGCCGATGCGGCCATTAAAATCCTGATAGGCGAAGCGTGAACCGTTTTTCTCCTTGAAGGTGGCCCGCAGATGCCCGTCGGTCGAAAAGGCCGGCGTATCCGGCAGCAGCACGCCGGTCAGGTCATAGAGATCGCCCAGCGAGTCCCCGGAAAACTTCAGCCGCAGATCGACGCCGCCGAGGTTAAGCGGATCGCTGACCGTGCCGGTAAACGCGACCCGGGTATTGCCGGAACGAAAATCCCCCTGCAGGGGGAACGGCGTCCCTTCGCTGCGCAGCGCCAGCATGCCGCCGATTTTGCCGCTACCGGAGAGCGGCTGTCCGTTATAGCTCCCTTTCGCCTGCAGGCCGAAGACGTAATCGCCCACTTTCTGCGGCTGCCCTTTCCCCTTCTCGCCGGTCACTTCACTGAACGCCAGCGGCTTACCGAGCGGATCAACCACGATCGTCACGTCAGCGCGCGACACTTTGTCATCAACGGCAATCTTGCCGCGATCGAAAAGAATATTGTCGAGGCGGAAAGACCAGCTGGAAGGCGCCGCATCTTTCTCCGACGACCCCGCCGAAGCCAGGTCGAAAGTCCAGTTGTTGCTCTTCTCCGACAGTCGGATCAGCCGCGCGTCGGGCTGTTCAAGCTTAATCCACGGCAGATAGACCGTTTTGCTGAGCAGCGCCAGCGGGGCGAGAGTCGCCTCAACGCGCGGCAGGTGGACCATCGTGACCTGCGGGATATCAGGGGGGTTGCCAAGGACGATATCTTCGGCATGAACGTGCGGCCAGGGGATCCAGCTTCGCCAGCCGCTCTCGCCGGGCTGGCGTTCCCAGACGACGCCCAGATCGCCGCGAATCGCGAACGGGCGGTTCAGCTCGGCAGAGACTTTCTGGTTGATCGTCGGCTTCAGGCGGTTCCAGTCAAAGGTCGCCAGCACGATAAAAAACAGAACGATCAGTACGACAATCGTTCCCAGGATAATAGCCACGGTTTTTCGGGTTCTGCTCATCCCTTCTGCACTCCTTTTGCGTCTCGTCACTCCTGAATATAGTTGAGAAACGCCATTTGCTCCGCCGAATGAGGTTTTCGTCACATAATCCGCGTCAGGTCAAAAAAATAATGGAACGTTGTTTTAATATCATTGACCATCAAAGCGCCCCAGCGCACACTAGGGTTAATATTGATTTAATTTCAGGTCATCACTATGTCGAAGAAAATTGCCGTCATTGGCGAATGCATGATTGAGCTGTCAGAGAAAGGCGCAGCGGTTAATCGCGGCTTTGGCGGCGACACCTTAAACACTTCCGTCTACATCGCTCGCCAGACCGACGCCAGCGCGCTGGGCGTGCACTACGTTACCGCCCTGGGCACGGACACCTTCAGCCAGCAGATGCTCGAATCCTGGCAGAGCGAGAACGTTCAGACTGACCTGATTCAGCGCATGGCCGACCGTTTACCGGGCCTCTACTACATCGAAACCGACGAGAGCGGCGAGCGCACCTTTTACTACTGGCGCAACGAAGCCGCGGCGAAGTTCTGGCTGGAGAGCGAGCAGTCTGCGACCATCTGCGAAGAGCTGGCGACCTTTGATTATCTGTATCTTAGCGGGATCAGCCTGGCGATCCTCAGCCCGACCAGCCGCGAGAAGCTGCTGACCCTGCTGCGGGAATGCCGGGCGAACGGCGGCAAGGTTATCTTTGATAATAACTATCGTCCGCGCCTGTGGAGCAGCAAAGAGGAGACGCAGCGGGTTTATCAGCAGATGCTGGCCTGCACCGACATCGCGTTCCTGACCCTCGATGACGAAGACGCGCTGTGGGGCGAGAAGCCGGTTGCGGAAGTGATTGCCCGCACCCACGCCGCCGGCGTTGAAGAAGTGGTGGTTAAGCGCGGCGCAGACTCCTGCCTGGTGGCGATTGCCGGCCAGCCGCTGCGGGAAGTCCCGGCCGTTAAGCTGCCGAAAGAGAAAGTGGTTGATACCACGGCGGCGGGCGATTCGTTCAGCGCCGGCTACCTGGCCGTACGCCTGACCGGCGGCGACGCCGAATCTGCGGCAAAACGCGGACACCTGACCGCCAGCACGGTGATCCAGTATCGCGGCGCGATTATCCCGCGCGAGGCGATGCCGCAGTAATTTTCGATTGCGTTACGCCCGCCTGCGAGAATCCCGGCTGGCGCTGCGCGTAGCCGGGCTACTGTCTGGCACTGGCATTAGACCGGACAAGGCGCGCCAGCGCCGCCTCCGGGAAAATCACCGGGCCAACCCAGCAATACGTAAAACAGATTAGCCATAAACCTCACCGGATAGCCACGCTATCCGGTTTTGCTTTACTGCGCTGGCGGGATATCCGTCGCTTCGTTACGCCCTTCCACAACATCACCGGCGGCGCTCGACGCCGCTGCGGCCGCTGGCGCGGGCGCCATCAGCTTTTCCCACGTCGCCTGCAGTTCCTTCATGTTGTATTCCGGCTCACCCTGCGGCTGCTGCAGCACCAGCGCCATATCCTGCGACAGCTGCTGACGCAGGTACTGATTCAGCATGTCGACCGTCAGCGAATTGAGAAACTCCTGGCGCAGTTTCTGATACTGCTCGGGCGCGATATCCACCACCTGATTTTGCAACGAACGCATCCGCTGGCTAATCAGGATGTACGTATCGGTGCGCGCATAGGTGGCAAACAGCTTCTGCAGTTCGAGGTTTTTCTGCGCGATCAGGGCATCAAACTCCTCCTGCGGCAGGCCGCGATCGCGGACTTTCGCCAGCTCGCGCGCCACGGTCGTTAAGTTGGCGTTCAGGCGCTCGCCCGGCGATTCGATATTGATCGCGCACTGGGCGCGCTGGTAGAGCACGCGGCAGTCAAAGCCAAGGCCGATATCCTTGATATTACTTTTGCTCAGATTCTGCTGTACGTGCCAGAACAGCGCTTCCCGGGCAAGATCGTCGCGCCAGTAGCGCTGCAGCGCGACCGAGTCGCGGATCGGCTGCCACGGCGCATCCCACATCAGCGACAGCTTATCCTGGCGCACCGCATCGGTCATGATGCTGACCGGCGTCGTCGGCAGCGGCGACAGCGTAGGAACCGCCACCGGCGTTTCGCGCTTGCCCTTCAGGCCGCCGAAAGTTTTGTTGATTTGTTCCGCGACGCTGCGGCTATCCACGTTGCCGACCACAATCAGGGTCATGGCATCCGGCGTGTACCACTTGTGGTAATACTCTTTTAGCTGAGCAATATCCACCGGCTGCTTCAGCGGCGCCGCCGGATCGTGCCCCAGCATGGTGGAGCCTTTTAGCCGATAGCGCCACCAGCCTTCTTTGGTATCCGCAGGCCAGGTTGCCACCATGTCTTCGCCCTGCAGCGCGTGGTTGACGGTTTCCGGGGAGATCGGCATTTTACCGCTGGCGCTGGCCAGCCAGCTCAGCGCCTCTTTCAGCAGGTCGTTACGGTTATTCGGTATGCTCAGGTTAAACAAACTGTAGTCATAAGAGACGATGGCGGGCGGCAGAGGACGCTTCGGGTCAATACTCTGCTGCCATAGCGAACGGGCCTGCATGGTCGGGAGGCCACCGTTTTGCGTCAGCGCGAGGCGCGGGATAAAGTGGCTAAAGCCGCTCTGCTGAGTGCTTTCGCTCAGCGAGCCAATATTCACGGACAGGCGAACTTCGATACGATCGCTGGGACGCTGCGGGGTGGCTAAAACCTGCCACTGAAACCCATTCGCCAGTGTCCCCTGTTGCCAGGCCGGGTCCGGCTGGAGCGCTTCTGCCTGCACATAACCGACCGTCGCCATCATCAGCAAACCACCGGTTAAGAGTCGAATTTTTGTGCCCTGCATGTGAACCCCTGATGAACAATCCTGGTTACAACAGCGGCCCACGGGAGGGCCGCCGAAAAAATATGGTGAGTTAAGTACGTCGGTTAGACCACACGGAGATGAAAATGTCGCATGTTGACGTGAAATAAACATAAGGGTCACCGCCGCGCAAGCGACAGTGACCCCTAATTATGCGCAGGAGCCCGTAGTCCAGCAAGGGACAACGGGCCTAACAGATGGATTTATGAGGATAATTCGTGCGATTTGCTTACCGGAGTACGGTTGTTCAGCACATCATCCAGCTGTTTCGCGTCCAGCTCTTTGACCCATTTAGCGACAACTATGGTCGCGACGCCGTTACCCACCAGGTTGGTCAGCGCGCGCGCCTCGGACATAAAGCGGTCGATGCCAAGAATGAGCGCCAGACCGGCGACCGGCAGGTGCCCGACGGCGGAAATCGTCGCCGCAAGGACGATAAAGCCGCTACCCGTCACCCCCGCCGCGCCTTTTGAGGAGAGCAACAGCACCACCAGCAGGGTGATCTGATGGAAAATATCCATATGGCTGTTCGTCGCCTGGGCGATAAACACCGCCGCCATCGTCAGGTATATTGAGGTGCCATCGAGGTTAAAGGAGTACCCCGTCGGGATCACCAGCCCCACCACCGACTTGCGGCAGCCCAGCTTCTCCATCTTATCGAGCATACGCGGCAGCGCCGACTCGGATGAAGATGTCCCCAGGACAATCAGCAGCTCTTCGCGGATATAGCGGATAAATTTAAAGATGCTGAAGCCGGTGGCTTTGGCGATCGACCCCAGCACCACCACCACAAACAGGATGCAGGTGATGTAGAAGCAGACGATCAGTTGGCCAAGCTGCACCAGCGTACCGACGCCGTATTTCCCAATGGTAAAGGCCATGGCCCCGAACGCGCCAATCGGCGCCAGGCGCATGATCATATTGATGATGCCGAAGATCACCTGCGAGAAGCTTTCGATAACGTTAAAAATCAGCTGGCCTTTGCTGCCGAGGCGATGCAGCGCGAAACCAAACAGCACCGCAAACATCAGCACCTGCAGAATGTTGCCGCTGGCAAAAGCGCCAATTACGCTGCCGGGGATAATATCGAGCAGGAACGCTACGATGCCCTGATCTTTCGCCTGTTCGGCGTAAACCGCCACGGCCTTCGCGTCGAGGGTCGCCGGGTCAACGTTCATTCCCGCGCCGGGCTGCACCACGTTTACAATGATCAGGCCGATGATCAGCGCAATTGTGCTCACGATTTCAAAGTAGAGCAGCGCCACCGCCCCGGTGCGGCCGACGGCTTTCATGCTCTCCATCCCGGCAATCCCCGTCACGACGGTACAGAAGATAACCGGGGCAATAATCATTTTAATCAGCTTAACGAAGGCATCGCCGAGGGGTTTCATCTGCGCACCCAGTTCCGGGTAAAAATGGCCCAGCAGAATACCGATCGCTATGGCCGAGAGAACCTGGACATAGAGGCTTTTAAAGAAAGAGATTTTCATAGGGTGTCCTTTGGAGATAACCACAGACCTTGAGGGGGTATTGCGTCCGTGGCTTAAAAATAACACCCATGAAACATTTCAGAAATAACGAGTGATGAAATTGCAATGCAATTGTTAATTTATTTGAACTGACTCGCATAAGCTAACAATGTTGTTACAAACTTGCATCCTCAACATCACCGGGTAAAAAACGGGCCATAAAAGCCTCAGGCGGCATGGCGCAGCCAAAAAGATACCCTTGCACCGTCTCGACGCCCGCCTCCTGCAGCCAGCGATACTGGGTATCGGTTTCGACGCCCTCCGCGACAATGTGCAGATTCAGCCCCCGCGCCAGCTGGATAATCGCGGGCATCATGCTGATATCATCGGGCAGCATATCGATAAAGACTTTATCTATTTTCAGGATGTCTACCGGCAGCGATTTAATATGCTGCAGCTGGCGCAGGCCGGCGTAGCCCATACCAAAGTCATCGAGGGCAATCCGCACGCCCGCTTCACGCAGCGGACGCAGCAGGGAAATAATCGCCTGCGGGTCGTCTATCCGACGGCTTTCGGTGACTTCCAGTACCAGCGTGCCCGGCGCGATACGATAGCGCGCGAGCAGCGCCAGCATCTCCTCGCCGCGATCGTGATGCAGCAGCTGCAGCAACGACACGTTGACCGACAGCGGCAACATAATCCCCTGATTTTGCCAGGCGGCAATCTGCCGGCAGGCCTCTTCCATCACCCAGTAGCCGACCGGCACCATCAGCCCGCAGGCTTCGATACGCTCAATCAGATCGCCCGGCAGCGACCAGCTGCCGTCCGCCTGACGCTGACGCAGCAGCACTTCCGCACCGCACACCTCGCCGCTGTGGGTATCCACCTGCGGCTGCAGCCAGATGGCAAACTGCTGGTTATCAAGCGCCGTCAGAATATCGTGCTCTTCCATTAAGCGGCGCTGCGCTTTTTCCATCTGCTGCGGATCGAAGAACTCAATCTGGTTTTTCCCTTTACGACGCGCGGTTACGGCGGCGGAAAACGCCCGACGGTAGAGCTGTTCGGCGTTAATTTCGCCGTTAAACATCGCGATACCGACGCTGGCGCAGGGGCGCAGCTGGATGCCGTGCAGCGGCAAACGTTCATTTAAGACAGTGAGTACTTGCTTACTTAACGTCACCGCCTGCCAGGGTTCGTCAATGCCGTGGGCCAGAATCGCGAAGTCGTAGCCGCTCACCTGAGCCAGCACCATCTGCGCCGGAATAATCGCCCGCAGCTTTTCAACCAGGGTTAGCAGCAGCATTTCACGCTGCGTCTCTTTCAGTACGCCAGCGGTATCCTGTAGCGTTTCGCAGGCGATAATCAGCAGCGCCGAGGCCTGCGGTCGCGCGACGGTTTGCTCCAGCATGGCCATTAGAAAGGCTTTGTTCGGCAGCTCGGATACCGGAAAACGGGTCGATTGCAAAGAGAGTTCGTCGTGCAGGCGCAGCAGCGTCTGCTGATTACGGTTGTAGCTGCGCACCAGCATGCCGATTTCATCGTCATGATGGAGACGCGGCAGCGTGAGCTGATGGCCCAAACGCTCGTGCTGCGGGACATCGTTTAGCTCACGGGCGATTTTACGCAGCGGTCGTACCATCAGACGGTTGATGCACCAGGTGATCGCCACCGTCAGCATCAGCACCAGAAGCAAGTAAGCGGTCACTAACGTCGCCAGCGCGCTCATGACGAATTTATACATGCGGTATGAGTCGGCCTGGAGCACCAGATAGGCCAGCGGCTGTGGGTTAGCGGGCCGTTCAAGGGAGTAGATAGGCAGCGAAATCTGTACCGGCAGTTCAAACATACGGGTGATGGTTACCGGTACCGGGCGCTCGGGGATAAAGCGCATCCGCAGCGCCTGGAACTGATTGGGCAGGACAACATCCGCCCGGCTGACGATGCCTGCGGGTTGAATACGGCTCAGAATGGCTTCCGCCTCAGGGATATCGGCTTTCAGGATAGCCGCTGACAGCGGTTCGCGAACGGAACGCGCGATGCTTTCTAACTGCGTGGCCGTGGTAAAACGACTCTGCTGAACAAAGTGGAACAGCAGAATAGAACAGAAGACCAGTACAAACGCCATGGACACGCTCGCGACCATCGCCATCTGTTTAATTGTAAGTGAACGGCTGACGCGCAACGGGGTTCTCCACTGAAACTGAACGCATATCGGGTATAGGTCCCTCTCACCGATCGTTATCAGGCTGATTATATACTCAAATTGTTCGCTCACGCCCGCAAGGCGCAAAGCAATGCCATCAGGCCGCTTTCCCGGAGGCGGCGCAATGCGCCTGTCCGGGCTACAAAATCCGCAGGCAGCACCGACCTGTAGCCCCGGTAAGCATAGCGCGACCGGGGAACATTCCCGGGTGGCGGCTAACGCCTTACCCGGGCTACACGCTCACAACCGCCATCGGGCCGGTAGCCCGGACAAGGCGCCCCTGGCGCCGCCTCCGGGATGCAGCGCGCTACGCTGCTTCCGCACCACCGGAGGGGAAATCGGGCTGCCTGGCCGGAGGCAACGAGTATACGCGAAGAGCGCCGCGGAGTGGCGCCCTGTCGCATAATTCAGCCTAATCCGCTACCAGTCGGCATAAGGAACCAACGGCTGCGGCGGCATATCCATATCGCCCTGCCAGCCGGAAGCCGAATAGCGAACGTACAGCAGCGCATGGCTCGGGGTGTAATCCTTCGCCTGCTGGATATCCACCGCCGCCCCGACAAACCAGTTGCTGGTCACCCGTCGTTCAATCAGCGCCCGTGCGGTATAGCCGACGCCAGAACTGCTGCTGCCTTCTTCCGTGAGCTGGCTGGCATCATGACGATACTGCGAAGGAATCAAATTGAGCAGCGGATAGCGCGCCTCGGTTTTGGTGCGCGAGTGGGACCACGATACCGAGCCCCCCAGCTCCCATGACCAGTTCGCCGTCCGCTGACGCCAGGTAACCGGCGCCGAGAAGGAGACATATTCCTGCGGACTGTAGTAACCGCCCTGACCCAGCGTATAGCCGCTGAGATCCTTATCGTAGTGCCAGAGCATATTGTTCAGGCCGACGGTGACCCGGCGGTTATCTTCGTTAACCACTTTATAGTAGTAGCCGGTCATCCAGCGCACGCGCCAGTTGTCGGCGACGTTTTTCCCGGTCAACTGGTCGACGCCCAGCGAAGACCAGACGCCGTTGGCCTCGCCTTTATCGTAGCTCAGACTCAGACCGCCGCCGTCGGCGCGCACCCCGCCCCAGGTCTTGCCGGTATGGCCGTCGTTAGGGTTGTCTTTCTGCCCGCCAAAGGCCAGCAGCGAGCTGGAGATGGGGCGTCGATGGAGGTTCACGGTGTAGCCCAGCGGACCAACGTCGCTGCTGTAGCTCAGGCCGCCCACCACATCAACGACGTTAAAGCCCATCGGCGTGGTGCCGATATCGCCGCTCCAGGTATCGTTCTTCCAGCCCACCGCGACGCTGGCGCCGCTATCGCTCTGATGTTTGCTGCCGCCGCTACAGGCGATTTCACCGCAGGTGCCCCAGCTCGGCGAATAGCTGCCGTCGCTGTTCGTCGAAAAACTCCCGGCATCCATATTAACCAGATCGGTACGGAAGAACATTCGCCCGTCGGCCAGCGGCGCATCCACATGCAGCATCGTGGTATGGGCTTTCAGGTCGGAATAGCCGCCGGTACCGCTGGAGCCCCAGTAATCATGTTCGAGGGTGACGTTAAGATCCTGCTGACGATAAAGATCCGCCGCGTCGCTGCGGATCCCGCGCTTCAGCCAGTCATCGCTGCTGTCGTTACGCGTCAGCCGCGTAAACGTGTCGTTATCCTGCGGGCGCTCGCGGGCGACGCCGGAGGCCACCATTGCATCTTTATAGCCTTCCAGCGCCTGCTGCGGCTCGCCGTTCTGCGCCTGGAAACGCGCGGCGTCGCGCAGCACCAGCGCGCTTTCCATTGACGGCGGCCACGCTTTCGCCTGCGGAACGATGCGGGCGAAGGTTTGCTGCGCCTGAGCGCGATCGCCCAACCCGGCCTGCGCCTGGGCGATACGCCGCTGCATATTGATAGAATCGATGTCGTCGCCCTTGAGCTGCGCCACCTGGGCGCGGGCGGCGTTTTTATCGCCATCGGCAAGATACACTTCCGCCAGGCCCAGACGCGCATCGCCGTTGTCAGGCTGCTGCCCCAGCACCCGCTGATATTCAGCAATCGCCGTCTGGCTGTCGCCGCGCTGCTGCGCCCAGTCCGCCAGCGTGAGCGCGTAGCGCACCGACGTCGGCTGCTGGTTAATCAGGGCGATCGCCCGGGCTTCCTGGCCGCTATCGCGCAGCTGATTCGCCTGGCGCAACACGTTATCGCTTTGCAGGCGCGCCTCCAGCTCGCGAATATTGTCCGTCCACTGCCCGCGCGGCAGGGCGTTAATCTGCGCCAGCGCCATCTCATCCTGATTATTCCCGGATAGGTAGAGGCCGTAGGCGTAAACCCGGTCGGCATCGCCGGGCTGGCGGTTGACCATCGCGCGCATGATGGCATCGGCTTCGCTGCGGCTGCCCGCGCTGACCAGATCCCGCGACAGGCGGTAGGCGATCCACACGCTATCCGGATCCAGCGCCAGCCGTCTGCGCTGCACTTCCGCCGCCTGCGCCCAGTTGCCCTGGCTCTCCAGCGCTTCGGCCTGTTTCTCCAGCCGATCGTTCGTCAGGCTGCGTTCGATATCATCAATACTGCGCCGCTGGCCCGGCGACAGGCTGGCGATGTACGCGCTGGCTTTTTCCGGCGATTCGGCGCGATACAGATTCGCCAGACCGCGCACCGCCAGGCTGTTGCTGCGATCCATTCGCAGCGCGCGCTGGTAGTAGCGCTCCGCCGCCGCGTTTTCTTTACGCGCCGCCGCCACGTCCCCCAGCCCCAGCACCGCATAGCTGTCGGTATTGTCTATGCGCTGCGCCTGGGCGTAATGATTTTGCGCCTGCGCCAGCTGGCCGCTTTTGAGGGCGCTATCGCCCTGCTTAATCAGCAGCCAGTAGCGGTTAGTCTTGAGCAGGCTGTCCCACTTATCGCGGCTCGGGCTATCCGGGTCCATTTTGATGGCTTTACTCAACTGGGCAACCGCCCGCGCCCGATCGCCGCGCTGGGAGTACGCCTGCCCCAATGCGCCAACCGCGTCGCTGTCTTTGGCATCCGCCCGCACAGCCTGCTGCAAATCGGCCACGGCCACCGAACCTTTCCCGGCCTTCACCGCCGCCAGCCCCTCCGCGCGATCGCGGAACGTCGGGTCTTTTAGCTGCGTCTGCTGCTGAGCGAGCAGGACGCGGGCATTCGCCGAGGTGGAACCGGTGGGAAACTGCATGAGAAAGCGCTGCAGCGCCTGCACGCTGGCCCGGCTGACCGGCATACTTTTCACTTCGTTAAACCAGATGTCCGCCGCGATACCGCGCCCCGCCGCCGAGCGGGACATCTGCTCCAGATAAGCAAATCCCTCTTCCGGCTTATTATCGCCAAACATCTGTTTCGCCAGCGCCGTTTGCAGCGGGACGTTGCCCGGCAAGCGGGCGTTGAGTTTTTTCAGCTGATTGATGCCTTCGTTATGACGGGCGGGCAGCCGCGCCACCAGCGTCCAGTACTCAATCGCCGCGTCATCATCATCAGGAACGCCGTTAAACAGCTTCTCGTAAGCGGCGATGGCCTCATCAACCTTCCCGGCCACGCCCAGCAGACGAGCCTGCTGCAGCTCCTGGCGACCATCGCCGGTGCTGCTTTTCATTTCGTCACGCGAGGCTTTCAGCTCGGGCGATTCCGGCGCCAGCTTCGCCAGACGCTCCAGCTGCTGCTTCGCGCCGGCGGTATCGCCCTGGCGGAGAAGATAGCGCATCCGCGCGGCAACAACGTCCGGGTTATTCGGGTCGATCAATTCCAGGCGATAGAGCGACTGGCGCACCAAATCCTCACGTTTGCTGGCCTCGCCGAGGCGGACCTGCTCCAGTAGATGTTCCTGAACAGGCGTAGTCGCGGCGTGCGCCAGCGGCATCAGCGCGACGCCTAAGGAGAGGGTGAATAAGCTTAGTGAGAACTTGTGCATTCCTGGTTCCAGTCAGGCCGTAATTCGCCACCGGCGGTGAAGCGAAAACGGTGTTGATCCCATCCCTGGCCGAAAAGGGTCAGGACCGCGCTGTAGTAAGCATCCGCGCCGGGATAGTTATCGGCGACGCGCTGGCGCTGAATGGCGCGCGCATCTTCCTTCTGCAAGAAAGGCAGTAGCGCAGCGGAGAAGCCAACCGGACCGTTGCCGGTAGTTTTACCGGTCGCGATGTTGGTTTTTTCCGGCGGCACGCCCTGGTCAATCGTCCGGGTCGCCATCGGTTTAAAACGCGCCAACAGGCGAGCTTTTTGCTTATCGCCGTCATCGAGCATACCGACCCACAGATAGACGCGAATGGCGTCATAGCTGCCGATAATGGGTTTATCCGCTTTCAGCTGCCAGCCTTTGCTTTTTTCGTAACGCACCCAGTCAGGCGAAAAACCTTTCGGCGCGGTTTCCAGCAGCAGATGCAGATTGCCGTCGCGTATCTTCGGCCAGGGAGCGCCAAACGCGGCAAAGTAGGTCGCCAGCTGCGGCGGCAGATAGCTGGGATTAAAACGCCAGCCGCGGTCATCGACGAAGCCAACTCTCCCCGGCAGAATCATCGGCCCCAGCCCCGGTACGGTGGCGACCTCTTCGTCGGCAATGCGCGCCAGCAGCGCCTTGCCTACCTCGGTGTACTGAGGTGTGTCCCACAGACGTCCGGCCTCCAGCAGCGCCCAGGCTATCCACAAATCGGAGTCCGAGGCTGAATTGTTGTCCAGCACCGTCCACTCGTCATCGCTCTTTTTCCCCCACAGCCAGCCCGGGAGATGCGCGCGCAAATCGCCCTCGGCAAGGTTGTTTTGCGTCCACTCGAACAGCTTGCGGAAGCCGTCGCGATCGTTAGCCGCCAGAGCAAAGAACAGCCCGTAGCTTTGCCCTTCCGAGGTGGTGATTTTTCGCGCATCGCTGGGGTCGATAATTCGCCCTTCGGCGCTGACATACTCTTTTTTAAACTGCTCCCAGGCCGGCCACTGGCAGGCGGCGCTCACCTGCGCCGCCGCCAGCATCAATACCGATAACACCACACCGCGCACCGCGTTCATCATCAATTACTCATCATCAAGGTCGAGGCGACGGCGGCTGATAATACGCAGCATGCGCCATAGCACCCATGCCAGCAGAACAATGCTGACCGCCGCCAGAATCGCCAACAGCACCGGATGGCTGGAGAGCGCAAACCAGATACGTTCGAACCACGGAAGGTGCCCGATATAGTAAATATCGCCCACCCTCAGGCTGTTGACGCCCGACTCACGAATCACCGCAACGGAACCAAACATCGCCGCGCGTTTACCGCTGTCGTTAAGCGCCTGGGTCAGCAGTTCGTTACCGCGCGGGCTGTCGGCCAGCAGCGCCACGACGCTGCGCTGATCGTTGTACGGCGACTGGAAGCCAATAATCGCCGCCATCGGCCCGGTCGACGTGACGTCGGTGCGGGTATTCGGCGTTCTGGCCTCGGTATCAGGATAGATGCTGGCCAGATCGTAGTGGCGCATCGGCGTTTTCACCCAGCTTTTGGTCGCTTCAACCAGCAGGTTGATTTTCGTGTCGTCCTTCAGCGCCTGCGGAATGGAGCCAATCAGCAGCAGGTCGGCGTCTTTGTCCTTAATCTGGCTGCCGTCGTCGGTCATGCGCAGGTTAATGGCCGCCAGGCCGGTTTGCGCGCCAATGCCGCCGGCCGTCTCCAGCAGCGTGGCAACCTGGCCCTCGGTCGGCGATTTGGGCACCACGACCAGGGTATCGGCGAGATCGGCCATCCGGCTGTACGGGAAGCCCGCGTTAGCAAATACGCGCAGATCCGGCATCGCCATAAAGTGATAGTACTTCGAGAAATCGATGGTCGAGTCGTCGCCTATCACCACGTGGTTCTGCACCGGCTGGAAGGTAATACAGTTATCGATAGAACCGCCCGGCATCGGGTTCATATACTGGAAGTCGAAGCGCAGCTGATTCATGGCGCCGAGGCGCAATGCCGGGATCGTCACTTCCGTTTTGCCGTCCAGCAGCCCCTGCAGCACCGGCAGGCGTAGTAACAGCTTATTCACATCCTGCGAGCTGTTGAGGCTGAAGGACTGTAAGAACCGATCGTTAAGGCTGATATCCATGCGCGAGCTGTCCTTGATAGGCGGCATGGTGTAGCGATAGTTCAGGTTCATATCGATGCCGTTGGCGCGCAGCAGGTAGAGGTCCGGCGGCAGGTTCAGCGCCACGTTGATGGAATCCGGCACCAGGCCGCTGGATTGCAGCTGCTGTTCGTAGGTTTTCAGCTCGGCAAAGGTCACCGCCCGATCGGTACGCACCCAGTTCGGCGCATCGTAGGGTTTACGCGCCTGCAGCTGTTTGACATCGTCAACCGTCACGCTGCTGCCGCGGAACAGAATATTGCCCTGGGCTATCCCCTTCGCCGCCTGCAGCAGGTCTTTGTCATCCCGCCCGAAGACCACCAGCAGCTTGACGTACGGATTATCCGGGTGGTCGATCATTTCAATCGTCGGCGCCTTAACCGGCGGATGCTCGCGCAGGAAGTCAGGGCGCTTATCGTTGGTCGCAAACACAATGGCGTTACGGTCCGGCAGTTGGTTGAACTGCACCGGGAACTGCTGGCCGCGCCAGCCCGCCTTGCTGCCGAACCAGGAGGCGACGATGGCCGCCGCCTGCTGCTGCAGGACACCCGGCGCGGAGGCAAAGACCATCGGTAGCGTCAGCTGGCGGTTATCGCGCGAATCGTAGAACGGTACCGGGAAATGCGAAAGATCGTTGCGCACGTTCAGCGACTGGTAGGTTAAATCCAGATAGCTTTCGCGACCGACGTCCAGCCACAAGGTGCTGCTGGCCGGGTTTTCACAGACATCGCGATAGTGGCCGACAAACTCAAGGCGCACGCGGTTAAAGTCGGTGATATAGAGCGGATCGATAGGGATCTGCGCGCTGACTTTTTTACCCAACTGCTCTTTAGTGACCGGCAGCACGCCCATCAGCTCATCGTTAAGATAAACCTTCAGCTGCGACTGCACCGGCAGCAGCGACGGAGAGGGCGTGTAGTCGAGATTCAGCAGCGCTTTTGCCACCACTTCATCGCTGCGCATACCGAACTCTACCGACCCCTCAGGGCGCGCGCCGCGCAGCACCATGCTGCCCGGCGGCGGGGCGATTTTGGCGAAGGTCAGCTTCACGTCGCGGGTCGGAGCGTTATCCAGCACCACCACCGGCGCTGCCGGATCGGCAAGCGTCGCCGTGGGCTGGCTGTCCGCCACCGTACCCGCGATACCGGGGACCATCGTCGTCGGCCCGGCCTGAGTCGCCGCCGCCGTCGGTTCCGCATACGAAGCGAAGGGAGACCATCCGCTAATACCCACCGCTACTGCACAAATCAAAGAGAGTTTTCTGTTCATCAATATGCCCCCAGGATCCCCCCACCTATGGAGGTGAGAGAGGAGTGGAGGCGGTTTTCGTGCATGAATACTGTATATTTGATCACTATCAATAACCCTCGCATAATTGTGCGTATCTTGCGAAACCATGAAACGCGCATATAAATTTCGATTCTATCCAACGCCCGAGCAGGCTGAGCTTCTGGCCAGGACGTTCGGCTGTGTGCGTTTCGTCTACAATTCAATCCTTCGCTGGCGCATTGATGCCTACAACGAACGGAAGGAGAAAATGGGCTACGTCCAGGCCAGCGCCCGGTTAACGGCCCTAAAAAAAGAGCCGGAATTTGCCTGGCTCAATGATGTTTCCTGCGTGCCGCTACAGCAGTCGCTGCGCCACCAACAGACCGCCTTTACTAACTTTTTCGCCGGGCGTGCCGCATACCCGGCATTCAAAAGTAAGCGCCATAAACAAGCCGCTGAATTGACCGCCAGCGCATTCAAATATCGCAATGGCAAGCTGTATATGGCAAAGAGTAAAGCGCCTTTAGACGTGCGCTGGAGCCGTGAATTGCCGTCTACTCCATCTACCGTCACCCTTTCCAGAGACGTCGCCGGGCGATATTTCGTCTCCTGTCTCTGCGAGCTTGAGCCCGTATCACTGCCGATCACCGCTAAAACGGTCGGAATTGATGTGGGTTTAAAAGATTTGTTCGTCACTGATACCGGATTTAAATCCGGCAATCCCCGCCATACTGCTAAATACGCGGCCCGCCTGGCGCAGCTCCAGCGCCGTTTAAGCAAAAAAGCCAGAGGCTCAAAGAACCGTGCCAAAGCCCGCTTAAAGGTGGCCCGACTCCACGCGAAAATAGCCGATTGCCGTCTGGATGCCCTGCACAAAGCATCCCGCAAACTGATAAACGAGAACCAAGTTGTTTGCGTCGAATCTCTGAAGGTGAAGAACATGCTCCGCAACCCGTCGTTGTCCAAAGCGATAGCAGACGCAGGCTGGGGTGAATTCACGCGCCAGCTCCGGTACAAAGGCGAATGGGCCGGGCGTTCAGTGGTCGCAATCGACCGGTTTTTCCCGTCTTCAAAACGCTGTAGCTGTTGCGGTTTCACCATGAAAAAGATGCCTCTGGATGTTCGTAAATGGTCCTGCCCGAAATGCGGGGCAGACCATGATCGCGACATTAACGCGGCCCGTAATATCAAAGCGGCAGGGCTTGCCGTGTTAGCTTGTGGAGTGGCTGTAAATCCTTAACCCCCCTGGGGCTAAGGTCACCACCGTGAAGCAAGAATCCCGCTCCTGAGTCGAGTCAACGCAAAGGTGGGGGAATACGTCAACATTGTTGAGCCATCGCCGGTTCTGCCGAGAGTGTCGCCGCTGCGCGTTCCGGACGGCGCGGAATAAACGAGACAAACCAGGCCACCAGCATGGTGAGCGAGCGGAAAATAACCTTCACCGACGGCGGAGAAAACTCCGCCAGGTGACGATATCCACGGAACCCCAGCTTCAGGATATCCAGCAGGCTTTCCATCGGCTTATCTTCCGGGAAGCTATCCTGCCAAAGCGCCCACGTATCTGCGCGGGCAAACGTACACTGTACAAAATCAATATGCTGTTGATTGCTTAACGGCAGCAGCTGTAGCCCGACCTCGCTGCCGTTGACCCGCGCGACCCGCACCGGGAAGGCGTACTCCTGCTGCCCGCGTTTCAGCAACAGCTTGACGTGCTGGCTTTCCAGCACCTGCGCCTCGCCGTGAATCTTGACCCCAAGGCCCCCGTCTGAGTAATCATGGACGGTACAGGAGAACAGGTGCCCGTCATCGCGGGCAATCGCCGCCGGCATCGACATCTCCACGCGGTGCGATCGCCGCACCTGCTTGCTTTCAACCGAGACCGCCACCGCGCCGCCGAGAATAATCAGGTTATAGAACACCCAGATAATGCTCACCCAGACGGTCAGGATTTCGTTTTCCGGGCCGTACATAAAGCGCCAGATCCCCACCCCGACGCCGACCAGGTTCAGCAGCACGAGGTAGATATAGGGACGAGAGATCACCCAGTCGACGTACTCGTCCTCCACCAGTCCGCCTTTTGCCGTCACGTTGAATTTGCCCTTATGCGGGTTAATCAACGCGACAAAGGTCGGCGGCGCGATATACCACGCCAGCACCGTTTCATAGATCTCGCTCCAGAAAGAGTGGCGGTATTTGCCCTGAATCTTCGAGTTGGTCAGGCTGGCGTGAATCATATGCGGTAGCACGAACAGGGCGATCATCAGCGCTGGCGCATAGATGATATAGGCGTGCAGCAGCAGAAACGCCAGCGGCGCGGTCAGGAAGATCAGCCGCGGAATACCGGATAGAAAGTGCAGCATCGCGTTGACGTAGCAGATGCGCTGCGCCAGCTTCAGCCCTTTGCCAAACAAGGGGTTATCAAGGCGGAAAATTTGTACCATCCCGCGGGCCCAGCGGATGCGCTGGCCAATATGCGCCGACAGGCTCTCCGTCGCCAGACCGGCCGCCTGCGGGATACGCATGTAGGCTGAAGTGTGCCCGCGACGGTGCAGGCGCAGAGAAGTGTGGGCATCTTCAGTCACCGTTTCCACGGCAATGCCGCCGATTTCATCCAGCGGGCCGCGGCGGATCACCGCGCAGGAGCCGCAGAAGAAGGTCGCGTCCCACATGTCGTTCCCGTCCTGCACCAGGCCATAAAACAGCGTGCCTTCGTTCGGCGTTTTGCGGAATCGTCCCAGGTTGCGCTCAAACGGGTCCGGGGAGAAGAAGTGGTGCGGCGTCTGCATCATCGCCAACTCTTTCTCTTTCAGGAACCAGCCCATGGTCATCTGCAGGAACGAGCGGGTCGGCACGTGGTCGCAGTCAAAAATCGACACGAACTCGCCCTTGGCGTACTTCAGGGCGTTGTTGATATTCCCGGCTTTCGCGTGTTCATGGGTGGTGCGCGCGATGTAGTGCACCCCGACGTCTTTGGCGAACTGGCGGAACTCTTCGCGCCCGCCGTCGTCGAGGATCCAGATATTGAGCTTGTCCTTCGGCCAGTCGATCCCCTGGGAAGCGTAAATGGTGTTTTTCACCACGTTGAGGTCTTCGTTGTAGGTCGGCACGAAAATATCGACCGTCGGCCACTGCGCCATATCCTCCGGCAGCGGGACCGGCTGACGGTTCAGCGGCCAGACGACCTGGAAATACCCCAGCACCAGCACCACCCAGGCGTAGGTTTCGGCGAACAGCAGAATTATCCCGCACACGAGGCTCACGGGATCATCCCAGTTGAGCGTCGAGGTGTAGCGCCACCAGATGTAGCGGCAGGAGACGGTCAGCGACAGCACGATCAGCATCAGGGCCGAAAAGCGTCCCGGAATGCGGCGCACCAGCAGCGCCACGCCCCACAGCAGCAGCAGGAAAATAAACTGCGAGAGCGGATTAAACGGCTGGGTAATACAGAGCAGCGCGAGGATTAGCGAGAAAAAGGTTATCGTGCCCAGAATAAGCCGCCGCAGCTTTGGCGACAGGTGAGCCAGCTCTTTATGTTTATCCAGGTGACCGGTGCGGGCGTTAACCTTTTCCGGCAGCTTTTCCAGCCACTGGGCATAGCGCCCCTGGACGCCCTCCAGCGCCGCCAGCGAACGCCAGTTGATCTTTTTATCCGGCTCCGGCACCCGCGTCGCCAGCAGCCACACGCACTGCAGCAGGTAGCGAATCGGGTCCAGCGGGCGCGGCCGATGCGGATTAATATGCGGGAAAAACTCGCCGTGACGTTCGCGAATAGCCTGCCAGCGAGGCGTTTCCAGCGGCATAAACGCCCATGCCAGAGATGCCCACAGGCAGCCCAGCGCGGCCCACAGCCACGACGCGCCGTGCTGGCGATAGTCGCGATAGCGCTCGTTCAGCCGTTTCCCGACCGGCGGCGCCAGCAGTAGGGTGCTCAGGCGAATCATTCCGCCCCCTTCCCGGCGTAGTGCAGCAGACACCAGTTGGCCAGCGTCAGTATCTCCTCCGCCGCCAGAGAGTCCTGCCGGTACTCGCCGAGCGGCTGCTTCGCCGCCAGACACTCCGCCATCGCCTCATCACGATGGATGGTCACCGGCAGAATGCGGCGCTGGCTCTCCAGCCACAGCTGATACAAATCCTCCTGCAGCTGGCTGCCGACGCGCAGATCGTTAATCAAAATATCGCTATTGACCGGCAGCGCCTGCTGATGCAGGCGAATATGGCTGTTGCCGTCCGGATGCACGATGACCAGCGTGCGGTCGCAGACGTCAATGAGGGAGCGGGTCAGCGGCGAGTAACCGTCCGGCAGGTCAATCAGCAGCCAGCGGTGATCGCCCTGCTGATGGAGCTTCTGCACCATCCCGGCCATCGGCGCCAGCGTCGGCTGAAGCTGGTCAATGTTCGCGCGCTCGCCCGGCGTCAGCTGACCAAAGGGCAAAAGATCGATATGCGAGGTGTAGCGCAAACCGGCGTCGCGCCAGTCGCTGCCGTCGATCGTGGCGCGCGCCCAGCCCGCTTTGTGGCTGAAATCGACGTTGAAAAAAAAGCGCAACATGTTGTCCGGGCTGGTGTCCACCACCAGTACGGTTTCACCGAGTAATTGCAGCGCCCAGGCCAGCGCAGCGGTAATCGACGTGGTGCCGGTACCGCCGCGCACGCCCTGTAATCCCAGAATCGCCATCGACGGCTTCCTTACTTTTTCTCTGCTAATTCAGCCAGTAATGGCCAGCGTTTTAGCGCCGCGGTTAACTGCTCGCGTCGGGAAATATCGTGGTAGTGAATATCAGGCAGGGAAAATGCCCGGCTTAACGCCAGGAAATCATTTTGAAACGTGTAGCCCAAAGTCGCATCGGTGGGTACAGCAGGCTCTTTTGCTGGCATTTCTCTGTCCGTTGGAAAATACAATAAATTAAACCGAGAGGCGTAAGATCATCCTTAAAATATGTTTACATGCTAAAACTGATGTCCTTTAATTTCAATGTTAGGTTTACTCTGACGCTTTCGCTAGTAAACTAATCAAGTGTAAATCAAGTCTCACGAGGGACGCCGTGGATATCGTATATTCTTTGGGTATTTCATCATTATGGGACGAAGTACGTCATATGCCCGTGGGTGGAGTATGGTGGCTGAATGTCGACCGCTATGCCGACGCGGTAAGCCTGCTCAACCATACGCTGGCTGCCCAGGATAAACAGAGCCAGGTTGCGGCGATAGTCATGGGTGATAACCCAAATAAAATCATTGAACTAGAGAAAAATCGCGGGCCAGAAAAGATCGCGTTATTTAGCATGCCGAACCGTGCTGAGGGGCTGCAAGAAATGCACCGCGATTTAGTTTGTTCCCTCGAACCTGGCAATTATTTGTTTATTCTGCTATGCGCTGAAAATGCCTGGCAGAATATAAAAAGCGATGATTTATGCAATTGGGTTGAGAAATCGTATCGATGGACTAATTATCATCGTTGTTCATTACTAGTACTTAATTCCGGGCACGATATCGATAAGCAACTTTCCCCTTTATTACGCGAGTACCGCTCGCTTTCCGGTCTGGCAAGTATTCGTTACCAGGGGGATAACCACCTGTTCGATATCGCCTGGTGGGGGAGTGAAAAAGGCATCAGCGCCCGGCAGCAGCTCATTGTTCTTCAGGATGAAAACGGCTGGCGGCTGGCGCAGGATGAAGAAACGGTGGTGCAACCGCGCAGCGACGAAAAAGTCATTCTTAGCAATCTGCGCGTACTGGAAGGTGCCCCCGCGCTATCCGAATACTGGACGCTGTTCGATACCAACGACGCCGTTTTCAACGCCGGGAGGATGGCGCAGGCGGCAACGCTGATCTTCTCCATTACCCAGAACGAACAGATTGAACAGCTGGGACGCTACATCCATACCCTGCGCCGCCAGCGCGGCAGTGCGTTAAAAATCGTCGTCCGCGAACAAACGCCGAGCCTGCGCGCCACCGATGAACGCCTGCTGCTGAGCAGCGGCGCCAATATGGTTATTCCCAGCGGCGCGCCGTTATCCCGCTGCCTCACGCTTATAGAAAGCGTTCAGAAACAGCAGTTTACTCGCCATATTCCGGAAGATTTTAATACTCTGCTGACCTGGAGCCAGCCGCTAAAACTGCGCGGCTATCAGAAATGGGGGGACTTCTGCGAAGCGGTGCACAATATTATGGCCAACACCATGCTGCCCGCCGATGGCAAAGGGGTGATGGTGGCGCTGCGCCCGGCGCCCGGCCTGCGCGTAGAGCAGGCGCTGACGCTGTGTAAGCCCAACCGTATGGGCGACATTATGACCATCGGCAACAATCGCCTGGTGCTGTTTCTGTCATTTTGCCGGGTGAACGACCTGGATACCGCCTTAAACCATATTTTCCCTTTACCAACCGGCGATATTTTTTCTAACCGTATGATTTGGTTTGAAGATAAGCAAATAACGGCTGAAATCATGCAGATGCGCGGGATTCTGCCGGAGAACTGGAACACGCCGCTGCCCATTTCGCTTGGCAAAAATGAAACCATCAACGCCACCCATGACGGGCGAAGCTGGCGGCGCAACCCCGAGGCGCACCGTCTGTCCATTGATGGGGAGCCAACCTTATGATGTCTATCGCCGATATTATTCAGCTGGTCGTCCTGTGCGCCCTGCTGTTCTTCCCGCTGGGATACCTGACGCGCCACTACCAGCGGCGTATTCGCACCACATTAAGACTGATGTTCTTTAAACCCCGTTATGTCAAACCGGCTGGCGTGCTGCGCCGGGAAGCGACATCCAGGCAAGGCAAATCAACGAAATGACCAAACCCAAAACACCCACCGCGTCGCTTCCGCTCTGGCGGTACTGGCGAGGCTTATCTGGCTGGAACTTCTACTTTCTGGTGAAGTTCGCATTGCTATGGGGCGGATACCTCAATTTTCATCCCATGTTAAACCTGGTGTTTCTGGCCTTCCTGCTGGTGCCAATTCCGCAGTATAAGCTGCACCGCATCCGCCACTGGATAGCAATCCCGCTGGGTTTTATGTTGTTCTGGCACGACACCTGGCTGCCCGGCCCGGAAAGCATTGCCAGCCAGGGCTCGCAGATTGCCGGCTTCAGCGCCGACTATATCTGGGATCTGGTGACCCGCTTTATTAACTGGAATATGGTCGGCGCGTTCTTCGTGCTGCTGGTCCTGTGGCTGTTTATCAGCCAGTGGCTACGAGTGACGGTTTTCGTTTCAGCGATCGTGGTCTGGCTGGTTGTCAGCCCGCTGATGCCCTCTTTCACCCTGTGGCCGGCAGGTCAGCCGACGACCGCGGCGGCGAACACCGCCGTTAATACGGGCGGTGGAACGGCCATCGCGACCAATACTGCACCGGCGAATAACGATATTCCGCCGCAAACCGAGCCGCCGACGTCGGCCAATCTCACCAACTGGCTGAATGCCTTTTACGCTTCCGAGCAAAAACGTAAAACCACTTTCCCGGATGCGCTTCCGGCCGATGCCCAGCCGTTTGATGTGCTGATAATCAACATCTGCTCGCTCTCATGGTCGGATATTGAAGCGGCCGGGCTGATGGATCATCCGCTGTGGAAGCATTTCGACCTGCTGTTCAAAAACTTTAACTCGGCGACCTCTTACAGCGGGCCGGCGGCGGCGCGTCTGCTGCGCGCCAGCTGCGGCCAGCTCTCTCATGCGAACCTTTATCAGCCATCGGGCAGCGAATGCTATCTGTTTGAAAACCTGGCGAAGCTGGGCTTCACGCAGCAGTTGATGCTCGGCCACAACGGTATCTTCGGCGACTTCCTGAAGGAGCTTCGCTCGCTGGGCGGGATCCAGAGCCCGCTGATGGATCAAAGCGGCCTGCCGGTGATTTTGCAGGGTTTTGACGGCTCACCGGTCTATGACGACCAGGCAACGCTGAACCGCTGGCTGCAGACGCTGGATAAGCTGAATACGCCGCGCACGGCGACCTTCTACAACACGCTGCCGCTGCATGACGGTAACCACTATCCGGGCCAGAGCAAAACCGCGGACTATAAAGCCCGTGCGCAGAAGTTCTTCGATGAGCTGGATAATTTCTTCACCGAACTGGAGAAATCGGGGCGTAAGGTGCTGGTCATCGTCGTACCGGAACACGGTGCGGCATTGAAAGGCGACAAAATGCAGGTTTCCGGCCTGCGCGATATTCCCAGCCCATCCATTACCAACGTACCGGCGGCGGTGAAATTCTTCGGCATTAAGGCAAGACACCCCGATGCGCCGATTATCATTAACCAGCCAAGCAGCTACCTGGCGATTTCTGAGCTGGTGGTCCGCGCCCTCGACGGCAAGATGTTTGACGAAAACGACATCAACTGGCAGCAGTATATTGCCAACCTGCCGCAGAGCGCGGCGGTGTCGGAAAACTCCAACGCCATCGTCATTCAATACCAGGGGAAACCGTATGTTCAGCTGAACGGCGGCAGCTGGGTCCCTTATCCGCAATAAACGAAAAAGGCCGCAGGATGTTACCCCTGCGGCCCCGTTCGGGCGCATGCTGCCACTAGGGCAGGCAGATACCCACCGGCCGGCTACTTCCGGTTATCCATCCGGCTCACGATAATGCTGACCAGAATTCCAGCAATCACCGGAGCCGCCAGATCGTCCCACAGCACCAGGCCCAACTGAGCGAGCGTCATACAGCCGCCTTGTTGCAATGGCAACCGTTCGCGGCTATTCTCGAATTGTTGAGGTTCGAGATTAGCCCCCGATACGTTGCCAGGTTGATACCAAACAACGTGCGGGGGATTTCTCTTTCCAGCAACCCATCCATCGATGCCGCCGGGGTTCAAGCCCCCGCAACATTGCGCCTCACCGGGCGAGCCCGGCTTGCCGACGATTCTACTGGCCCGATAGGGTACCCGCACTCCACCATTACGCGCGGTGCGAGACGCATTCCAGGAAACTTTTTTGTTGCAGCAATACAACGAAAAAGGCCGCAGGTTGTTACCCCTGCGGCCCCGTTCGGGCGCATGCTGCCACTAAGGCAGGCAGATACCCACCGGCCGGCTACTTCCGGTTATCCATCCGGCTCACGATAATGCTGACCAGAATGCCAGCAATCACCGGAGCCGCCAGATCGTCCCACAGCACCAGGCCCAACTGAGCGAGCGTCATACAGCCGCCTTGTTGCAATGGCAACCGTTCGCGGCTATTCTCGAATTGTTGAGGTTCGAGATTAGCCCCCGATACGTTGCCAGGTTGATACCAACAACGTGCGGGGGTTTTCTCTTTCCAGCAACCATCTCTCTATGCCGCCGGGGTTCAAGCCCCCGCAACATTGCGCCTCACCGGGCGAGCCCGGCTTGCCGACTATTCTACTGGCCCGATCGGGTACCCGCACTCCGCCATTACGCGCGGTGCGAGACGCATTCCAGGAAACTTTTTTGTTGCAGCAATACAACGAAAAAGGCCGCAGGATGTTACCCCTGCGGCCCCGTTCGGGCGCATGCTGCCACTAAGGCAGGCAGATACCCACCGGCCGGCTACTTCCGGTTATCCATCCGGCTCACGATAATGCTGACCAGAATGCCAGCAATCACCGGAGCCGCCAGATCGTCCCACAGCAGCAGGCCCAACTGAGCGAGCGTCATACAGCCGCCTTGTTGCAATGGCAACCGTTCGCGGCTATCCTCAAATTGTTCAGGTTTGAGAGTAGCCCCCGATACGTTGCCAGGTTGATACCAAACAACGTGCGGGGGTTTTCTCTTTCCAGCAACCAATTCATCTCTGCCGCCGGGGTTCAAGCCCCCGCAACATTGCGCCTCACCGGGCAAGCCCGGCTTGCCGACGATTCTACGGCGCCCTTCAGATTTCAGCACCCGGCTCGACTGCGTTATTCGAGGCGCATTCCATAGTTTACGCCTGGTCTTTATTTGCCAGCCATACCAGCAGCTTCAGGCTGGCGGAGTAATAGTCGTCCTGCGGCGTAATCTGCGGATCGGCCTGCGCTTCGCCAAGGGTTAAATCGCGTACCGCCAGCAGCCCGCCGGTCATAAACCACGGCGCCACTTCATCGGTATTCACGTTTATCCACGCCGGCGTCTGCAGACGCGGATAGCGCTGGAACCAGTTTTTCCACGGCGTCAGCAGGCTGCTTTTCGGGTCACTCCAGTAGACATACAGCGGAATACGGATCGCATCGAAGCTCATTCGCGTCGGCCACTCTTTTGCCGGCTCCATCTTACCGTCCGCTCTTAAGGCCACCCAGTCGCTGGGAAGCTGCGATTTCCCCCACGCCATTTTCCCCAGCAGCGCCTGGCCATCGCTCTGCAGCTTTCTCCAGGCGGTTAAATGCGTACGCGCGGCGAAGGCCTGCCACGCCGGAAAGATAAAGTAGGAGGGATTAAGATTCAGGTGGTCGTTGAGATAGAATCCCTTTGCGCCCGGAAGCATCACCTGACGACCGGCAAACGTGACCACCGTAGACTTCAGGAGCGAAGCGGTTATCGCATCCGACGCGCTGCCGTAGGATTTTTCATGCCACTGCTGCTGCGCGCGCAGCAGCGCCCAGGCAATCAGGGTATCACCATCGGTGGCGTCATTTTTGTCCGCCACCGGATTGGGCGCCACCGGGTTATAGCGCCAGTAAAACAACCCGTTATCTTTGTTGCGTAGGGTTTTATCGGTCCACTGCCATAGCTTGTCAAAGGCGGAGCGATCGTTATTGGCCACCGCTAACAGCATGGCAAAACCTTGCCCTTCGGTATGGGAGACGTTGCCGTTGCCGGTATCAATAATGCGTCCGTCCGGCATCATAAAACGCGATTTATAGCTTTCCCACGCCGTATCGGCCCACGCGTGGGGAAGCATCATCACCGTCGTCACCACGACTGTCGCTAAAGCACGCAAGGACATAAATTCACCCTTCAGGGATGGAAGTAAAGAAACTGAACGTCAGAGACCGAAAACAGCCGCTCGCGCTGTAACACCACGTGCGCCGCGCCGCCCTGTCCCTGTAGCCAGCGGGAATAAAGCCCCTCGAGTATGGCACAAAACGCATTACACCAGCGGACGCGGCGCGCTTCATCGCGGCTCACCGGCAGCGCCTGATGGCGTAACCGCAGGCCGTCATCGCTAACCTCAACGCTCACTACGCCCCACTGAAAACGGCTTAGCTGCGCATTCATATTGGCTTCCAGCTCACCGAGCGTTTCCGACGCCGGTAGCGGATGCTCATCGGCCAGCGCCTCGCCCATTTGCCGCAGAAAGGGCTGGCTCTCCAGCTCGCCCGCGTTATTGACCATGCCATCAACCATAATCAGCAGCAGATCGAACCACCCGGCAGGGGTTTGCTGCTGCTGAAACCAGGCCATTACCAGCGCATTGTTATTGTCCGTCACGATCAGCGATCTCCCAGCATGTAGCGGATATAGAGGCCGGCGGTGCTCTCGTTGTAATCGCCGAAGGTGTCATAACCCACCTGGCCGCCGAGCGTCATCTGTTTATTGACTTTGTAATCCGCGCCGGCGCGCAGGGTATAGCCGATGCCGCTCTTCGAGGTGGCTGAATAGTAGGCCTCTTTAGCAAAACCGTTGCTAACAGCGGTCTCGAGCGTTTGCTGCCACTCGGCGTTGGTCGGGAAATAGGCGCTCTTATCCTGGCTGTAAGATTGATACCCCACCGAACCGCCAAGCTTCATCGTCCAGTTATCATATTTCTCCGTCAGGCTCACCGGCAGCGACACGCTGACGTAGTTCTGCGGGCTGAAGTAGCCCCCTTGCCCGTAGGTGAAGTAGCTCAGGTTTTTCGAGTAATCCATGTAGCTCATACTCAGCCCGGTCTGCAGCTGACGATACTCATCGTGGTAAGGCCGCAGATAAACCCCGGCGTTGGCGTTGATGCTGGTATTGCTGGCGACGTTTTGTCCCAGGTAGCTATAGCCCCCGCCGCCGACGTAGAAACCGGCATCGCCATCGTCGTAGCTGAGCTGCAGGGTACCGCCGTTTTTGGTCACCTGACCCCAGGTTTTGCCGGAGTAGGAATCCTTCAGCCCCACCCAAGAGAGCAGGCTGTCGGTCAGCGAACGACGCTCGCCGGTAAAAATCAGCGACAGATAGTTAGTCAGCTTCGGCGACCACTTCACGCCGCCCACCACGGTATTCAGATCCTGACCCAGCGGCGTGCTGCCGATATCGACGCGATATTCGTCGCCGCTCAGCGCCACCGCCAGCGCCACGCCGTTGGCTTTTTGTGAATCGGTTGAGCCGCTGGCCCGATCAACGTTAGGTTTCAGATTTGAAGAAGCCAGATAGCTGGCGACCTGCCCGGAATCGTAAGCGCCCAGCTTCGCCAGGTTCTCCATGCCGCTGCTGGTGGTGGCGTTAAAGTCTGAAGCATTCAGCGTGCCGAGACCGCTCAAGGTCTCCGCCCCCGGATTGTTGGCAAAGTACGTCGTGCGCTCGGTATCGGTCATCGCCGCAATCGCCGCCTGCTCGCTGGTGGCGGTGGAAATCATATTGGAGACCGCGTTTGATAGCGGATTCGCGCCATAGCGCCGCCAGGCGTCCCCGGTTGCCGTCCCTGCGTTCAACGTAATCGGCGTCACGGTAAAGTCGAAACGCGAATCACCGAACGGTGAAGAGGACCAGGTCAGCGGGGTTTTGATTTCGGTCAGCTTGCTGGTGCCGGATTCGCCATCGCGGCCGCGAACCTCCATGCCCCCCTGCAGCCAGGTCCCGGTTTTTTCCTGCAACGTCTCCATCATGGTATCCACCTGGCGCAGCATCCGGGTGTGCGCGGTTTCGACCGGCAGATCGGTGCGCTGGATCCCCGGCAGCGTGCTGCCATCGCCCGTCGATACCTGTGAAACCTGCCACGGCATATATTGCCCGTAGGTGGAGGCGGTACGCGTCGCCGCCGGCGTGCGCGAGACGCCGACGAACGGATTATCCGCCGCCAGCACGCCGCCCACGGTCGGCGTTTGCGTGCCGTTGCTGCTCTGTAACCCCAGCAGCCTGCCGCGAGCGCTGCGCAGATAGGTCATCGCCTGCTGATGATGGCCCTGCGATTCGGCCACGCGCGCCAGCAGCAGCAAACGGTCCGGCGAATTATCCGGGCGCAGCCCGCCTGCCAGCTGCGCCGCCCGGTCGTTATCGCCCGCCGACAGCGCGACATCAATAGCCCCGCTGCGCGCGTCCTGGGTCGGCGTATCGCGGGTCATCAGGTAGTCATAGACGACCCCGGCCTCTTTATTCATTTTGCCGCTCTGATAGAGACGCGCCATGGCGAACATCAGGTCGGTATTTTGCGGGTCGCTCTGCATGGCGCCCATCAGCTTGTCATACGCCGCCGCGTAGTTACCCTGCTCGCGCAGGCGATCCGCGTCGTTAATCACATAGCCGTTGCGAATGCTGGCCAGCTGCGTCGGCGTACTGCTTGCCTGCAGCTGCGGATTAGTGAGCAGCCTCTGCGCTTCGTTGGTCAGGCCAGCCTGGTTAAGCACCGTCACCTGATCGGCGTAATCCCCGGCGTTGCCGGAGATACCGCCGTTAATATTGTTACGCACCAGCGATACCGCGGTAGTGACATCGCCGCTCTGGGCCAGCAGGCGCGCCAGTTTACCGACATCCGCCGGGGCTTTTGGCGGCGTCGCGGCCATCGCCCTCAGCGTATTGGACGCCGCGACGGAATTACCCTGCGCCAGATACCCCTCGGCCGTCGCCAGCTGCAGGTTGTAGTTCACCCGCTGGTGCAAATCGCGCATCTGGCTGGTCTGGCTGGCGGGGGGAATTCTTGCCAGCAGCGTTTGCGCCTGCTGCCAGCCGCCGTTCTCGCTGGCGAAAAGGGCGGCGGCGTACAGCGAGCTGCTGCTGGCGCCGGGACGATACGCGGCGCCCATCATCGCGTTCGCCTCGCCGTCGTTACCGGATTTTTGCAGCAGTCGGGCCAGATCGAGGCGCATCCACGCATCGTCCGGATAGCGAGAAACGCCCTGGCGCAGCGTGGCGATCGCCCCGGACACGTTACCGCCGCCGGCCTGCTCCTGGGCCTGTCGACGCAGGGAGTCTCCCGGCGTCCCGGTGACCACGCGCGGCTGCAGCTTTTGCTGCAGGCTTTCCGGCAGCGTTCGCAGCATCGACTGGGCTTCCGCAGTTTTATTCTGTTCACGCAGAACGTAATAGAGATTCTCCCGGGCGGGGCCATTTTGCGGCTGCTCGTTGAGCAGCGCCCGCAGCGTTTGTTCGGCCTGGGGCAGGTCTTTGTTGTGGCGCAGAACGTCGGCGCGGAACAGCTTCGCCGCCGAGCCCTGCGTCCCGCTCTGCTGCGCCAGCGGCGCGGAGAGCGCCAGCGCCTGGCTAATGTTGCCTTGCTTATAGGCCTGCTGCGCCTGAGCAAGCTGGCCGTAAAACAGCGCATCCCCCGCCTGCTGACGCCGGGTTTCAGAGCCCTCGCCGCCGAGATCCGCCGCCCGGCCCAAATACTGAGAGGCCGCCTGAAAATCGCCGCTGCGCTGGGCGATATAGCCCATCCCGGCAAGCGCGTCAGCGTCCTGCGGATTGGTTTGCAGGACCTGTTCAAACTGCTGCTTCGCCGCGGCGGTATTGCCGCTGTTCAGGTCAGCGTAACCCTGACCGCGCGCCTGGCCGCTGCGCCGTTCGCGGAAGTAGTTCTGCACTTCGCTATCCTGCGGATGGCGCTGCATCCAGGTATCGTAAAACGGCTCATCTCCCGGCTGCGGCCCCATCCACAGCAGCGCCTGACGCAGTCCCGCATCGGCTTCTTTGCTGCCGCTGGCCATCGGCTCCAGCATGGCGATCCCTTCCCGGCGGGTCTCTTCGCGCCAGGTCAGCGCCTTGCCGAGGGCCACGCGCGGCCCGTTCTCCTGCGGATGCTGAACGACGTACTGACGCAGTTCGCTCAACGCCTGCGGATAGAGCGATTTGTCGCTGGCCATCGTCATGTAGTATTCCGCCGCCAGTCCGGAAGGCGGAACGCTGCCGTTGAACATACTCCGCCAGGTCGCCAGCGCGGCAGGCACGTTGCCGCTGCGCGCCTGCTGTCTGGCCAGGTTGAGCTGCCCCTGCGGGACCTGCGCCATTTTTTTGGCGCTATCCAGATCCTGCAAGCCGGGACTGTTGGGCGCCGCTTTCTCCAGTCGCGCCCGCCACTGGGCCGCGGCCTGCAGGTTGCCCCCCTGCTGCGCCCACAGCGCCATCAGGTACAGCGCCTGAGCGTTGTTGGCATCCACCGATAACACTTTTTGCAGCGATTCCATCGCCAGCTCGTCGTGCGATTTTTCGTGCCAGTAATTGGCCTGCGCAAACAGCGCCTGCAGCGCCGCATCGTTACCCGCCGCCTGCGCCTCGCCGAAGGCGCCGAGCGTCAGCGCGCCGGACAGGCACAGCGTGGAAAATTGACGGGCCGCCTTCGTATTCATTTTACTGACTCTTTTCATTGGCTATCTCCCGACTCCAGGCGCTTGCGGGCATGACGTTTGAACATCGCGGTCAGCGCCAGACCCAGAATGGACGTGGCGATTAACCCCAGCACCGCCAGCAGGCCGGAGTGCTGGTTGGCATACCACACCGCCATCATGTACCACGGCATCTGGCCGCTGGGGAACGGCGTACTGACCTGGAAGCTACGCACGCCGTTATCGCTGGTAATCACCGCCGTATCGCCGCGAATACCGGCATTGATGCGCGGTGAATTAAGATCGTCTTCCAGTTTCGCCAGCTGATCGTCGCTGCTGGCCATCGCCACCACGACCACCCGCTGCGGGTTCCACGGCGAGCGATAGCTAATAAACCCGCGCCAGGCGCTGCTGGAAGAGAAATAGCGATCGGCATCCACGCCGTCGGAGGCCCAGTCGCCGCTCAGCCTGCGCTGAATTTTTGTCCATAGCGCCGGTTCACGTACGCTCAGCAGGTTATCGACCGGTTGATAGGGAGAATCGGCCAGCAGGCGCTGATTAAACGCTTTCTGATCGAGGGCGCTCACCGCCAGGACATCTCGATCGCGCAGGAACAGCGCATTCGCGCCGTCGTCAGGAACGCCCAGCATCACGCGGTTATTGGCAAGCGCTTTACCGGTCGAATTACCCGAACGGGCGGCCAGATTCAGCATCGTCGCGACCTGCGTTTCCGAAGGCTGTTCCGGCAGCAGCAGCGTGGTTTGCGAATAATCCGCCAACCGGGAGAACGGGAACGACGCGCCGACAAAATAGGAAAGATTCGGCAGCAGCGAGAAGTGCCGCGTACCGCTCAAATCGATCCACGAGTCGTCGGTGATGCGGCTCTTAATCGTGCTGTTCAGCAGGACCGAACAGGGCGCGCTGTCCTTCGGCACCAGATTGAAATAGAGCGAGAGCTGGTTATCGCCGTAAATCAGATACGGCGCCAGCGGGATAGTGAACCGCTCCTGACGCGCGTCGCCGCCCAGGTGACGCCAGAGCTTCTCCAGCGGACCCTGTTTATTCATCGGCAGGTTGTTGAGGAAGGTGTTGTTGAGCGTCACGCTCAGCAGTGACCTATCCTCGTTAATCCAGCTCTCCGACGGGAAACGGTAGCCGATCTGCAGGGGTATGGTTTCGCCATCCCACAGGTAGAGGTCCGGCGCGGCGCGGAAGGCCACGCGTAGCGGTTCATGCCATACGCCGCTGACGGTCATACTTTGATCCTGGCGGATCAGCTCGCTGATTTTTACCGGCCGATCGGTGGCGATCCAGCGCGGGGCATCGTACGGCTTGCTGACGGCTATCGTCTGCGGATCAACATCCATGCTGGCCGTCTGCGGGGCGAAATCGCCGCGGGTCAGGCGCCAGGCGGCCATCCGCAGCGCCGCGTCGTTCTGGCCGACGATGAGCAGCAGCTTATAGGCCGGATTGCCGGGGTTCTCAACGATCCGCAGCAGCGGCCTGTCGGTTTGCGGCAGCGTCAGGCCGCCCACCCGATCGCCGGGGTGGCCGATGATAATACCGTGCTTCTCGGGCAGGCGATCGCGCAGCGCGTCAAAAGCGATACCGCGATAATCGGCCTGAATACCCAGCCATGACGACACCAGCGCCGCTGCGCTGAAGATATCCGCCGTTGGTTTCTCCGGATACGCGATAGCGATATCCGCCGGCGTCATCTGCATGCTGTCGAAAAACGGGCGCGGGAAATGGCCTAAATCGTTGCTGATATTAAGCTGCTGGCTCTCCCAGCTAAAGTGGGAGGCGGGTAAAATGGTCACCCGCGAGGTGTCGTGAATATCGAGCCGGCACTGCATTGCATCGCCGTCGTTAATCTTAAAGCTCAGGTTGTTGCTGGAGACCATCAGCGCCGCCGGAATATCCAGCTGATAGTGCGAGATCTCCTCGCCGTCCGCGCCCAGCGGCAGCGTGCCGAGCGGCTGGCCGTTGAGCATTAACTGCAGCGTGGCGTTGCGGGACGCCATCTCCGGCGAGACCTTAACATCCAGCATCAGCTGGGCATGGGTGACCACCTGATCGGAGGGCAGCGTAAAGCTGGCGCCGCCCTGGTTTTGTCCACCGCTAAGGATGATACCGTCCGGCATGCCCATCTGCATGAGGTTCAGGTCTCCGCCGACAATCGGCGTTAGCGGCACCGTATCAGCGACCCCAGAGGCAACCGGCGACGGCATCGCGGGTAGCGAAGCCGGCTGAGGGACGTTTGCCGGCGCGGGCTCGGTCGTGGCGGGCGAATTCGCTTCGCTGGCAGGCGCCGACGCGCCGCTGGCTTCCGCATCAGGTAGCGGAAAATTAAGCGGCGGCAATGCGTCAGAGGGCGTTTCCTCGCTATGCAGCGCTGGCGCAGAGAGCATACCGGCCAGCAGCGCAAGCGTCGTTAAACGTTTCATAGGCTGCCATCCTCCTGCGCGGGATTCGCCGCAGGCGGCTGACGACGCTGGCTACGGCGCGTCTTCCACGTCAGCCAGAACAGTTCGAATACGCAGCGCAAAATGGTGGCAAAAGAGCGGAACGGGTTGTCCTGCGGGCGCGGCGGGTTAATCCACGCATCGGCGCGGGCCAGCACCACGCGCACCAGCTCGCGGCGGCGGGAGAGCTGAATGTTTTCATCAAATTGCAGACGAATAAACTGGTCGTCAGCGGTAACCTGGCGCACCGGGATCGAAATCGCGCCGGACTGGAGAATCAGCTCAATCTCTTCGATTTCATCCTGCAGGTGACGCTTATCCGGCGCGCTTACGCGGCAGCCGCCCATGGACAGGTCCGCGGTGTGGCTGCGGGAGACAATGCCGCTGGTGTAGTGGATCAGTACCGGAATATCGACATCAATACGAATCGTTTTTCGCACCTGACGGGTTTCGCGCGCCACGGCAATGGCGGCCAGCAGGAAGATCAGGCTGTAAATCCCCCAGCCGACGTTCAGCGCGATAACGTTCGGGTCTGAGCCAAAGTAGTCGTGACCGATGGCGCGGACGATACCGACCACCACCCCCAGGCCCAGCAGACAGGCGACGACCAGGTGCGGTCTGACGACGGTAAAGTCGAAGTAGCCCACGTCCAGCAGGCCGCCTTTATCGGTCACGTTGAATTTCCCGCGTTTGGGGAAAATCATGGTCACCAGCGTCGGCAGCACCAGGTGGAACGCCAGCACGATATCGTAGATTTCGCCCCAGAAGCTGTAACGATAGCGACCGTTCATGCGCGAGCCGACATAGATCGCGAGGAACAGATGCGGCAGCGCGTAGGAGACAATCAGGCTGGCCGAGGAGTAGATGATATTCAGGTTGAACAGCAGGTAGGCCAGCGGTGCGGTGACAAAGACCACCCGCGGCAGGGCGAACTGATAATAGAGCATGGCGCTGAGATAGCACAGGCGCTGCTGGAACGTCAGCCCACGGCCCAGTAGCGGGTTATCCAGACGGAATATTTGCGTCATCCCGCGCGCCCAGCGGGTACGCTGAATCACGTGCACCACCAGACGTTCGGTGGCTAAGCCGGCCGCCAGAGGAATATCCAGGAACGCCGACTTCCAGCCCAGGCGCTGGAACTTCAGCGCGGTATGGGCATCTTCGGTCACGGTCTCTACCGCAAAGCCGCCGATCTGTTCCAGCGCGGCGCGGCGAATGACGGCGCAGGAGCCGCAGAAAAAGGTCGCGTTCCAGTTGTCGTTCCCCTGCTGAATCGGGCCATAAAACAGCATCCCTTCGTTAGGAATATTGCGGCCCACGGAGAGGTTGCGCTCAAAGGGGTCCGGAGAATAGAAGTAGTGCGGCGTCTGCACCAGCGCCAGCATCGGATCGTTGAGGAATCCGCCCACCGTCGCCTGCAAAAAGACGCGGGTTGCCACGTGATCGCAATCAAAAACGCAGATAAGCTCGCCGTGGGTCAACGTCATCGCGTGGTTGAGGTTGCCCGCCTTGGCGTGTTTGTTATCGTTACGGGTGATATACCCAACCCCAACGTCGGCGGCGAATACCGCGAATTCATTGCGCTTACCGTCATCCAGCAAATAGATTTTTAATTTATCTTTTGGATAATCAATACACTGCGCAGCCAGCACCGTATCACGCACCACCTCAAGCGGTTCGTTATAGCTGGGAATATAGATATCTACCGTCGGCCACTTGCTCATATCATCCGGCAGCGGGACAATTTCACGCTTTAGCGGCCAGACCGTTTGCAGGTAGTTAAGCAGCAGCATCACCCAGATATAGACTTCCGCCAGAAACAGCCCCATCCCCAGAATCGCTTCGATGGTGGAGTTAAAATGCAGGGTCTGCGTCAGACGGAAATACATATATCGGGTCGACATCAGCAGCGATGTCACCACCATGATGACGGAAACGCTGCGGTTTTTACTGAACCCCATCACAAAGAGAATACCGATGCTCAGCAGGCCAAAAATATACTGCTTTTGGCTGTCCATCGGCGTGATCACCACCAGCACGGCAATGGGCGAAAGTACCAGTACCAGCAACCAGAAAAGCGTCTTTTTCATTCAGCAGCCCTGCAATTAAATTAAAGCCCTGACCTGCGAGGCTGGCTATGCACCTTGCCGTCACCAATATTGATACCCAACTGCGCAGAGATTTTTTTGGCAATAATTTCAATATCAAAGGCGGCTGCGGAGGAGGAGTTAAAGTCCAGGATAGACTTCTGGGAAGCATTCGCTTCCACCACGCTTTCATCACGATGGATGATGCCCAGCAGACGATCGCCCAGCTTTTCTTCCATTAACGCCGTAACATCGCGGCTGACCTGGCGACGGTTATCGCTCTGGTTGATCACAAAATAGTGTCCGAGTTTATGGTTGAGTTCGCCCCCGGTCAGACGCAGCTTTTCCACGGGCGCCAGCGCGGACATCGAGGCGGTATCCGCCAGCAGCGGTACCAGATGCATATCGGCAAGCGAAGTGAGCGCCTTTAGCGCGGGCGAAGGGCCCGGCGGCAGGTCGGCAATCGTAATCAGTCCCGGATAATTGAGTAATGCCGCCAGGCCGCGCGTCAGGAAATGCTCATCATGGCTCAGGCGTTCATCGAAGGCCTGCCGCTGCGCGTCGCTCACGTCGCCGTAGGGCAAGACGAAAATATTGCTGCCGGCGCTTAATACGCACTGGCTCCAGTCATGGAGCTCCAGCGCTTTCGCGACATAGCCGCGCTCGTCGCTGAGGGGGACGCCAAAATGCAGGCGCAGGGCGTTCTGCACATCAAAATCGAGGGCCAGAACTTTACTGCCTGCGCGGGCCAGCGCCCAGGCCAGATTTGCCGCCAGGGTCGTTTTTCCTACGCCGCCTTTCGGTGAACACACGCAGATCAACGGCATGTCGCAATCCTCTCCAGGAGTGATTTCAGTGACTGATCTTTATCTTTTGCTACCGGCTCCGCGGTTTTGGCCGCAAAAAGATGGGCAAAACCCTCCGTCGTCGGCGCGGCCGCCGGACGAGGCCTGACTGCCGGAGCAGGGACGCTGACCGGTACCGGCTGCGCAGCAGCCTGAGAAACCGCCGGCTGGGAAGCGGGCGTAGCCGCTGCCAGGCTTTGCGGCAGCGCAGGCTCTACGGCCACTGCAGCAGTCATGTCCGTCACGGGGGCGGGCTGCGGCGCGGAGGGCGGGATAATCAGGGACGGTGCAGCCAAAGAGGGCGCCGGGGGAGCCTGAACGACCGCAGGCTCCACCTTGTGAAACATATCGGCAGGAACCCGCTGCGGCAGAGGTAAGGAAACTGACCCACCCATGGCCAAAGAAGACGCTTCCTCCGCCGGAATAAGTTGATTGAGAATAACCCAATCCCCTTTTTCACCGGCAGCGGCTTCTGATGAAAGGTCCTTGAATTTTAGACTGTGTGTCCGCGTCTTTTCCTTGAAGCGCTGCAAATCATCATAATGGTTCATAGATAACCTCATGATTTAAATACGTCATATTTAATCTGTTTTAATTGTCATCCCACGCCACTAAAGCGTAGTTTAATTTGTTGTTTTTTGGGCATTTACCCGGCGTTACGGCCGTCACAATACGCTAACTTTAGTCGCGATTTGATTATTTTGGATAGGTCAGGCTGGTGTAATTCCATAGTGGTAGTGCGGTTACACTAACAGTTCTTTTTCAAAATGATAGCCCCATTTTTTGGGCGGCTGCGCCGTCAATCCCCCCGCAGCCTGCCAGGCTATTAGCAGATCGTAGTTTTTTATACTGTCTGAATTTTAAAAAATGGCGTAATACACGCCAGGGGAAGGCTAAAGAGAATACATTTTAATATTTTTTAAGGCGTTTAGAAATCACTTACCGCGCTTAATTAAAATAATAAAATAGTGTTCCCGTCCAAAATAAATAGCTCAGGATGTTAGCTAAAAACCAGGAATATAAAGCGTTGACCGAACAACAAGGAACAGTTTTATGCATCGCTTTTGCTGTTAATTTGCTCCGGCTAAAGAAACAATCAAGATAAAGTAAAATACATTCATGTAGTTATCCCGGACTCCCGAGATAGCAATGGTTGTGGCGTAAAATGCCGGTATTGTTCGTTGTCGGTTGTTCCAACAGTGCTGAGTTATGGTTAAAAAAAAGCCGAAGCACAGGCTTCGGCTTTGATTATCGATTGCCTGAATCAGCTCAGGGGCTTCTCGCCGTTCTGATCCTGGTCGACCGCAAAGCAGGCTACCAGCTGGCCACCGTAGTCCTTCAGCTGCGGCTGAAGCTGGGTGCACGGGCCGAAACGGCGACGGCAGCGGGCGTTAAACGCGCAGCCCGGCGGTGGATTCAGCGGGCTCGGCAGCTCGCCGGTGAGCTTGATGCGCTCGCGGCGGTCATCCGGATTCAGACGCGGCGTTGCCGACAGCAGCGCCTGCGTGTACGGATGCTGCGGGTTGTTGAAGATTTGATCTTTCGTCCCTTTCTCCACGCAGCGGCCTAAATACATCACCATCACTTCATCAGCGATATGCTCCACAACCGACAGATCGTGGGAGATAAAGACGTAAGAAAGCCCCAGATCCTGCTGTAAATCCATCATCAGGTTCAGCACCTGCGCGCGCACCGAAACGTCCAGCGCGGAAACCGGTTCGTCGGCGATCACCACGTCCGGGTCAAGCATCAGACCGCGGGCAATGGCGATACGCTGACGCTGGCCGCCGGAGAACATATGCGGATAGCGGTCGTAGTGCTCGGTTTTCAGGCCCACTTTGGCCATCATCGCCAGCGCCTTCTCCCGGCGCTGCTCTTTGCTCAAGCTGGTGTTGATCTGCAGCGGCTCTTCCAGAATCTGCCCCACCTTTTTACGCGGGTTCAGCGAACCGTAGGGGTTCTGGAACACAATCTGGATTTTCTGCCGGCGCAGCTTCTGCGCCTGCGGATCGTGCTTAAGCAGGTCCTGTCCCTGGTAATAGAGCTCGCCGCCGGTGGGGATTTCAATCATCGTCAGCAGACGACCGAGCGTGGATTTACCGCAGCCGGACTCCCCCACTACCGCCAGCGTTTTACCGCGTTCAAGGGTAAACGAGACGCCGTCCAGCGCCTTGACCAGGCGTTCCGGCGTGAAGAGCCCCTTCTTCACCGGATAGTATTTTTTCAAATCGGTGGCCAGCAACAGAGGCTGTTGCGTGGTGGCCTCATGCGTACTCATAGCCCAGGCCTCCCGGCATCATCAAGTGGGTAATGACATTTCGACTGGCGACCGCCGTTAAGCAGGTTCAGCTCAGGTTCTTCGCTGCGGCATTTGTCGGTCGCATAGGGGCAGCGCGGGTTGAGCAGACAGCCGCTCGGACGGTCGTATTTGCCCGGCACCACGCCCGGCAGCGAGGCAAGACGCGCTTTATCCTGAGCGAACTCCGGCAGCGCGCGCAGCAGCGCCTGCGTATAGGGGTGGCGAGGCGCGCGGAAGATATCCTCCGCATCGCCGGTTTCCACCACCTGCCCCGCGTACATGACGATGATTTTGTGCGCCGCTTCGGCCACCAGCGCCAGATCGTGGGTAATCAGGATCAGCGCCATATTCTCTTTCTGCTGCAGCTCCAGCAGCAGCTCGATGATCTGCGCCTGGATGGTCACATCCAGCGCCGTCGTGGGCTCATCGGCAATCAGCAGCTTTGGCCGACAGGCGATGGCCATCGCGATCATCACGCGCTGGCTCATACCGCCGGAAAGCTGGTGCGGATAGACGTCAAGACGCGAAGCCGGATCGGGGATCCCCACCAGCGTCAGCAGGTCAATCGCCCGCTGCACGCGGGTTTTCTTGTTGCCGCCCTGGTGCACCTTAATGGCTTCCATAATCTGGTAACCGACGGTATAGCACGGATTCAGGCTGGTCATCGGGTCCTGGAAGATCATCGCCACTTCCGCGCCCACCAGCTGGCGGCGCTCTTTTTCGGAAATGCGCTTCAGGTCGCGACCGTTAAACTCCAGCTTTTCAGCCATCACCCGGCCGGGATAGTCAATCAGCCCCATAATCGCCAGCGAGCTGACCGATTTACCCGAGCCGGACTCGCCGACGATACCGACCACTTCGCCCTGATTTACGCTGTAGCTTACGCGATCTACGGCGCGGAACGGCGTCCCTTCGTCTCCGAAGTGCACCGAGAGTTTATCTACATTTAATAACGCCATCTCGAACCTCTTACTGCTTCAGTTTGGGATCGAGCGCGTCACGCAGACCGTCACCCATCAGGTTAAATGCCAGCACCGTCAGCAGGATAGCGACACCCGGAAAGGTGACGACCCACCAGGCGCTCTGCGCGAACTGCAGCACGTCGGAGAGCATCGTGCCCCACTCCGGTGTCGGCGGCTGCGCACCCATGCCAAGGAAGCCAAGAGCGGCCATATCGAGAATGGCGTTAGAGAAGCCCAGCGACGCCTGAACAATCAGCGGCGCAAGGCAGTTAGGAAGAATGTTGATGAACATCTGACGCATCGCGCCTGCCCCCGCCACGCGGGAAGCGGTCACGTAGTCGCGGTTTACCTCCACCAGCACCGCGGCGCGGGTCAGACGCACGTAGTGCGGCAGGGCGACAAAGGTCAGCGCTATTGAGGCATTGACGATCGACGGACCGAAGATGGCCACCAGCACCAGCGCCAGCAGCAGGCTCGGCAGCGCCAGCATAATATCGACAACGCGCATAATGACCGAGTCAACCACGCCGCCAAAGTAGCCCGAGACAAGGCCGAGCACCACGCCGAGGATCAGCGACAGTACCACCACCAGACAGCCTACCAGCAGCGACAGGCGCGCGCCGTACATCAGGCGCGACAGGATATCGCGGCCGACGTCATCGGTGCCGAGCAGGTGGCTCACGCTGCCCCCCTCCTGCCAGAACGGCGGAGCCAGCAGCGCATCGCGGAACTGATCCGCCGGATTATAGGGCGCGAGGAAGTTGGCGAAGACGGCGATGATAATCATCACCACGACATAGGCCAGCCCCACGACGGCGCCTTTGTTGCGTTTAAAATAGTGCCAGAACTCCTGCAGAGGGGTCATTGGCACCGGCGCGGCGACAACTTTATTTTCAGTAATTTGTGACATGATGGCCCCTTACTTCTTATGCCGGATACGCGGGTTCACCACGCCGTACAACAGGTCGACCAGCAGGTTGACGAGAATAATCATCGTCGCCACCAGCAGCACCCCGCCCTGCACCACCGGATAGTCGCGGCGCTGCAGCGCGTCAATCAGCCAGCGGCCAAGGCCCGGCCAGGAGAAGATGGTTTCGGTCAGGATGGCCCCCGCCAGCAGCGTACCGACCTGCAGACCGATCACCGTGACCACCGGCAGCATCGCGTTACGCAACGCATGAACGATGATCACCCGCATCCGCGTCAGGCCTTTCGCGCGCGCGGTACGGATATAATCCTCGCCCAGCACTTCCAGCATTGATGAACGGGTCATACGCACGATCACCGCCAGGGGAATCGTCCCCAGCACCACGGCGGGCAGGATCATATGCATTACCGCATCAATAAAGTCGCCCGGCTCGCCCCAAATCGCGGTATCGATCAGCATAAATCCGGTCAGCGGCAGGGTATCGTCAAGGAAGACGGTATCGCTGATGCGCCCGGAAACCGGCGTCAGGTTAAGCTGTACCGACACCAGCATGATCAGCATCATGCCCCACCAGAAGATAGGCATAGAGTAGCCTGTCAGCGCGAGGCCCACGGAGGTGTGGTCGAAGATAGAGCCGCGTTTAACCGCCGCCAGCACGCCCACCGGGATCCCGACGATGACGGCAAAAATCATCGCGCAGACGCCCAGCTCCATCGTGGCCTTAAAGCGCGGCACAAACTCTTGCCAAACGGGAATACGGCTTTTCAGCGAGATGCCCAAATCGCCGTGCATCACGCCCCAAATATAGTTGACGTACTGCTGCCACATTGGTTTATCGAGGCCCATTTCGGCCAGCAGCTGCGCGTGACGTTCAGGGGAAATACCACGTTCGCCCGCCATAATCATCACCGGGTCGCCGGGGATCATATGAACGAAGGCAAAAGTGAGAAGGGTAATACCGATAAATGTTGGGATGACAAGTCCCAAACGTCGGAGAATGAACTGCAACATAACCCGGATTCTCTCTGGAGACGGCCCGCCTGGTGACAGGACGTCTGTATTGCTCACAAATGTCAATTCCCTCTCCCCAAGGCGGGGAGAGGGGAAACACGCTGTTATTATTCGATAGAGACGTTATCGAAGTGGTGTTTACCTAATGGATCGACCACGTAGCCTTTGACCTCTTTACGCACCGGCTCATAGACGGTGGAGTGGGCGACGATCAGCGCCGGAGCCTGATCGTGCATCACGACCTGAGCCTGCTTATACAGCTCAATGCGTTTGTTGTGGTCATCGGTGGCGCGAGCCGGCTGAATCAGGTCTTCAAACGGCTTGTAGCACCAGCGGGAGTAGTTAGAACCGTCTTTTGCCGCCGCGCAGCTGAACAGGGTGGCGAAGAAGTTATCCGGATCCCCGTTGTCGCCGGTCCAGCCCATCATGACGGTCTGATGCTCGCCCGCTTTCGCGCGCTTGAGGTATTCACCCCACTCGTAGGTCACGATCTTGGCCTGGACGCCGACTTTCGCCCAGTCAGCCTGAATCATCTCAGCCATACGGCGCGCGTTCGGGTTATACGGACGCTGTACCGGCATCGCCCACAGGTCGATGGTGAAGCCTTTTTCCAGGCCTGCTTCTTTCAGCAGCGCTTTCGCTTTCTCTGGATCGTAGGTGTAGTCTTTAACGTCGTCGTTATAGCCCCACATGGTCGGCGGGATCAGGTTCTTCGCGGCCTGGCCTGCGCCCTGGTAAACGGCTTTGATAATCGCTTCTTTGTTTACCGCGTAGGTCAGCGCCTGGCGAACTTTGACATCATCCAGCGGCTTCTTCTCGGTGTTGAAAGAGAGGTAGCCGACGTTCAGGCCCGGCTGTTCCAGCAGCGTGATGTTTTTGTCTTCCTTCATGCGCGCGATATCTGCCGGGTTCGGGTACGGCATAATCTGGCATTCGTTTTTCTGCAGCTTAGCGTAGCGCACGGAAGCATCAGGGGTAATGGAGAAGACCAGGCGATCGATTTTCGGCTTGGTGCCCCAGTAGCCCGGGAAGGCTTTATAGAGAATGCGGGAGTCTTTCTGGTACTGCAGCAGCTGGAACGGGCCGGTACCGATTGGGTTGAGGTCCACTTTCTCCGGCGTACCGGCTTTCAGCATGTTGTCGGCATACTCTTTTGACAGAATAGAGGCGAAGTCCATGGCGAGATCGGCAAGGAACGGCGATTCCGGACGGGTCAGCACGAACTGGACGGTGTTATCGTCCACTTTCTTCACTTCGCTAATCAGGTCAGGTAATCCCATCCCTTCAAAGTATTCATAGCTGCCGCCAGACACTTTATGGTACGGGTTATTGGTATTTTTTTGTCTGTCGAAGGAGAAGACAACGTCATCGGCGTTCAGCGTGCGGGTCGGTTTAAAATCTTTATTATCCTGCCACTTCACGTCTTTACGCAGATGGAAGGTATAGGTTTTCCCGTCTTCGCTAACTTCCCATTTTTCAGCCAGGCCCGGAATGACTTCCGTGGTGCCGGTTTTAAATTCCACCAGGCGGTTATAAATCGGCACTGAGCTGGCGTCATAGGTGGTACCAGAGGTGAAGAGCTGCGGGTTAAAGCCTTCCGGCGAACCTTCTGAACAATAAACCAGGGTCTTCGCTTGTACGCTTGCTGCGACGGTCATGGCAACCAGGCTCAGACCAAGCTTCAGCATCCCTGATTTCTTCAAGGAAATACTCATTATTCTGCTCCAAATGTGATGTTGTTTGCATATATCCGCCAGACCTTTATTTATTTTTATTCGTCATATTGCGAACTACGGATGCGTTGGCTGCGCTCGATAACCCCGGTCACATAGTCATCTATGCTCCCGGAGATTCTCACGCTTGCCGCCTTCCCGCAGCTCGAACTATTTAGAATATACCCGGTCCGGTCGGTGGTGCCCGAAAGCGTTGAGAGAGATGGGGATTCCTTTCACAAAAACGACTGAGTTGCAGTACGGATTCTCCATGAAATGCCCCTCATGCCCTACAATCTGTCAACAGAATGGGGAAACGTCAATACAGCCAACCTGGTTTTACATCCGGTGTGAGAATTGGCGGGCAAAGATTAAAAAAAGTGCAAAGCGCTATTTCCAGCAGAGAAATTTATGCTAGCGGCCAATAGACAGAATAAACACCTTAATATTTTCCAGCAGCCAGTGATAAGCAATTATGGTAAATGGTAAAAATTTCTTGCGATGTGACCAATATGTGAGCGATAAATAGCGTGAACGTTAAAACGCACAGCGGAAAATGCTGAAGTTATCCATAAGCTTCGCGAAAAAAGATCGGAGTATATATAAAAAAATACAATGGAAGATGTCACAAAATAGGGAATTGGCGCCAGGAAATGAGGGTGGAGGCGTTTTCTTACACTCTTAGCAAGCAGCGTATTTTCCCGGAGGCGATGCTGGCGCATCTGTCCGGGCTACACGGCCCGCAGACAACGCTGAACCCGTAGCCCGGGCAAGACGCTTTGCGCCGCCCCCGGGAGCGGTGTGCAGTACGGCAGCATTTCCCGGAGGCGATGCTGGCGCATCTGTCCGGGCTACCGGCCCGCAGACAACGCTGAACCCGTAGCCCGGGCAAGGCGCTTT
>NZ_VOJB01000075.1:0-259 GCF_007910085.1 Klebsiella sp. ME-303
GAGTGGACGCATCACTGGTGTTCGGGTTGTCATGCCAATGGCATTGCCCGGTAGCTAAATGCGGAAGAGATAAGTGCTGAAAGCATCTAAGCACGAAACTTGCCCCGAGATGAGTTCTCCCTGACTCCTTGAGAGTCCTGAAGGAACGTTGAAGACGACGACGTTGATAGGCCGGGTGTGTAAGCGCAGCGATGCGTTGAGCTAACCGGTACTAATGAACCGTGAGGCTTAACCTTACAACGCCGAAGATGTTTTGGCG
>NZ_VOJB01000075.1:330-27097 GCF_007910085.1 Klebsiella sp. ME-303
GACAACAATTTCAGCTTAGATTCAGAGTTGAGTACGCGATAAAGAATTGCGTACTGAGCACAAAGAATTTGCCTGGCGGCACTAGCGCGGTGGTCCCACCTGACCCCATGCCGAACTCAGAAGTGAAACGCCGTAGCGCCGATGGTAGTGTGGGGTCTCCCCATGTGAGAGTAGGGAACTGCCAGGCATCAAATTAAGTAGTAAGCCGGTGCATAAATCCGGTGGTTACAGAAGTATTCGGTGGAGCGGTAGTTCAGTCGGTTAGAATACCTGCCTGTCACGCAGGGGGTCGCGGGTTCGAGTCCCGTCCGTTCCGCCACTTATTAAAAGCCCTGAGCATTTGCTCAGGGCTTTTTCTTTGCCTGTCGCTTTATTATTGCTTTTTTAGCAAAAATCCTCTGCGTTTAGCGCTCTTTTTCTCAATCCTCTCGTTGGTCATAATTACCCTCGTTAACCGATATGAATGAATAAAGAGGAAAATCATGACAATCCCTGCATTTGGTCTTGGGACCTTCCGTCTGAAAGATGACGTGGTTATTGCATCTGTAAAAACGGCGCTTGAGCTGGGCTATCGCACCATTGATACCGCGCAAATCTATGATAATGAAGCTGCTGTGGGTCAGGCTATTGCTGAAAGCGGCGTTGCGCGCGATGAACTGTTCATCACCACCAAGATCTGGATTGAAAATCTCAGCAAAGACAAGCTGATCGCCAGCCTGAAAGAGAGCCTGCTGAAGCTGCGAACTGACTATGTCGACCTGACGTTAATCCACTGGCCGTCGCCAAACGATGCCGTTGCCGTCGAAGAGTTTATGGCCGCGCTGCTGGAAGCGAAAAAGCAGGGGCTGACCCGTCAGATTGGTATTTCTAACTTCACCATTCCGCTGATGGAGCGGGCAATTGCCGCCGTTGGCGCAGAGAATATCGCGACCAACCAGGTTGAACTCTCTCCGTACCTGCAGAACCGTAAAGTGGTTGATTGGGCGCGTGAACACGATATTCATATCACCTCTTACATGACGCTGGCCTACGGTAAGGCGCTGAAAGATGAAGTGATTGCACGTATTGCGACGAAACATAATGCCACGCCGGCACAGGTTATCCTGACCTGGGCAATGGGCGAAGGTTATGCGGTAATTCCGTCTTCGACGCGGCGCGAAAACCTGGCAAGCAACCTTAAAGCTCAGGATCTGCAGCTTGATGAAGACGATCGCCAGGCGATCGCCGCCCTGGACTGCAACGATCGTCTGGTTAGCCCGGACGGTCTGGCGCCTGAATGGGACTAATCTAATCCCCCTCTGTACTCTACAACCCTCTTACAGCTCCTTCGGGAGCTGTTTTACATGTTCGCTAAGAAAGTCGATAAAGGCTCTGATCCGCGTGCTTACGGCTCTGTCGCTGTAGTAAACCGCGCTAAACGGCATTTCAACCGGCAGCCGTTTATCAGCCAGCAGTTCGACAAACGTCCCTTCAGCAATTTCCTTATCCACCATATAGTCCGACAGACAGGCGATTCCGTTACCGGCCAGGCACAGCTGCTTGAGCGTTTCTCCGCTATTGGAAGATATCTCGCTTTCGATTTCCAGCAGCTGGCCATCGCAGCAGGAGACTGGCCAGGTATTCAATGAAACAGGTTCGCTAAAACCGAGGCATTGATGATTTTTTAGCTCAGCGACGCTTTGCGGCGTGCCATGGCGAGCAAGATAGTCCGGTGAAGCGATTATTTTGCGGTAGCTATTAAACAATGGCCTGGCGCGCAGGCTGGAATCGGTCAGCGTGCCGGCGCGGATCGCGACGTCAACTTTCCGCTCAATCAGATTGATAAAGGTTTCGGACGAGACCAGCGTAAGGCTCATCTCTGGATAACGCTCGCGGAAGGGTTTTATCAACGGCATCAGAAAATGCAGTATCACCGGCGTCGCGGCATCAACCCGTAATAGTCCTCTTGGCGTCGTACGACTCTCCAGAAGTTCATTTTCGGCAGCGGCCATCTCCTGAAGCACAACCTGCATGCGACGGAAATAACGTTCTCCTTCTTCGGTCAGGCTTAGCTGACGGGTCGTACGGTTAAGCAGGCTCACGCCGAGCTTTGATTCCAGCTTTTTCACCGCCCGGCTGACGGCGGAATTGGCCTGACCTAGCTGTTCCGCTGCGCGGCTAAAGCTGCCGCTCTCGACCACGGCGACAAAAATGGCGATTTCTTCTGAGGTAGCTCTCATTATTGCACCTGTGGCAAAATTCTATTGATACTTTGGCTATTTTTGTTATTAAAGCATCTCTTCATACTACGTGTCATCTTAATCATGTTGATACGGAGTACATTATGCCGCTGGCGCTACTTGCCTTAACTATCGGTGCCTTTGCTATTGGCACGACCGAATTTGTCATTGTGGGCCTGGTGCCCACCATTGCAGAACAACTCGCTATTTCGCTACCCTCAGCGGGGCTGTTGGTTTCTATCTACGCGCTCGGCGTGGCGATTGGCGCCCCGGTGCTCACCGCGCTGACCGGGCGTATGCCGCGTAAGCAACTGCTGCTGGCGTTAATGGCGCTGTTTACCGCCGGTAACCTGCTGGCCTGGCAGGCGCCGGGTTATGAAACTCTGGTTCTGGCACGCCTGCTGACGGGACTGGCGCACGGGGTATTCTTTTCGATCGGATCGACAATTGCGACCAGCCTGGTCCCGAAAGAGAAAGCGGCTTCGGCGATTGCGATTATGTTTGGCGGTCTGACCGTTGCGCTGGTGACCGGCGTACCATTGGGCACCTTTATCGGCCAACACTTTGGCTGGCGCGAGACGTTCCTTGCCGTGTCGATCCTTGGCGTAATCGCGTTAATGAGCAGCCTTATCCTGGTGCCGAATAACATTCCCGGTCGTGTCAGCGCCGGTTTGCGCGCTCAGCTCCAGGTTCTGACTCATCCTCGTTTACTGATAATCTATGCCATTACGGCTTTGGGATACGGCGGCGTATTCACCGCTTTTACCTTCCTGGCGCCGATGATGCAGGATCTTGCCGGATTTAGCCCGGCGGCCGTTAGCTGGATCCTCCTGGGCTACGGTGTTTCTGTAGCGGTGGGCAACGTATGGGGCGGAAAGCTGGCGGATAAGCATGGCGCCGTGCCCGCGCTGAAGCTGATTTTTGCCGCCCTGGTTGCTTTACTGCTGATCTTTCAGTTTACGGCCAGCATTCAGTATGCGGCGCTGGCGACGGTACTGGTGATGGGCATCTTCGCATTCGGTAACGTTCCGGGTCTGCAGGTATACGTTGTGCAGAAAGCGGAGCAGTATACTCCAGGCGCGGTTGACGTTGCCTCAGGCCTGAATATTGCCGCCTTTAACATCGGGATTGCCTTAGGATCGGTGATTGGTGGGCAGACGGTAGAACATTATGGTCTGGATCAGACGCCCTGGATTGGCGCGCTGATAGTTCTGGTCGCGCTGTTGCTGGTGGTTCTTAGCGGCCGGCTCGATAAGCCTCAGCGCTGTGCTACGGTTCTTTCCGTAGAAGGATAAAGGTTTCTGGCAAATTGCATTGAAAGTGTATACAAAAATCCCTATAACAGAAGGACCAGCTGCAGTCTCGGGCTGGTTTCCTGTTATCGAGGTTTGATGCCTAAATTGCGAAAGAATACCTATGCCATGCGCTACGTCGCCGGACAGCCTGCGGAGAGAATCTTACCTCCGGGGTCGTTTGCTGGCATGACTCCGGCTTTTCCGGCGGGAGTACCGTTAAGTTCGGATGAAAAAATCCGCGTACTGGTGTGGAACATCTTCAAGCAGCAGCGCGCCGAGTGGAAATCAGTTCTTAACAACTTTGGTAAAGATGCGCACCTGGTGTTATTACAGGAAGCGCAAACCACGCCTGAGTTAGTGAAATTCGCCACCTCCAATTATCTGGCCGCTGACCAGGTTCCGGCACTGGTGCTTCCGCAGCATCCTTCCGGCGTGATGACGTTAGCTTCCGCCCACCCCATTTACTGCTGCCCACTGCGCGAGCGCGAGCCTATCCTGCGGCTGGCAAAGTCAGCGTTGGTCACCGTTTACCCGTTACCGGATACCCGGCTGCTGATGGTGGTAAATATCCACGCGGTCAACTTTAGTCTTGGCGTGGATGTCTACAGCAAGCAGCTGCTGCCGATTGGCGACCAGATTGCCCATCACAGCGGGCCGGTGATAATGGCGGGTGACTTTAACGCCTGGAGTCGTCCGCGAATGAACGCTTTGTATCGCTTTGCGCGTGAAATGTCGCTGCGCGAAGTCCGCTTCTCTGACGATCAGCGCCGCCGTACTTTTGGCCGCCCGCTTGATTTTGTGTTCTACCGGGGGTTAAGCGTGCACGATGCTTCCGTGCTGGTGACCCGCGCGTCCGACCACAACCCGCTACTAGTTGAATTCAGTCCCGGCAAGCCTGATTAATTAAGGTATGTCAGGCCTGCCATGGGGGCAGGCCTGCGTATGCATGGTGCTGCCTTTATTACTCAAAAAACCGAAGGACAATGCAATGACAACACGCTCTCATCATGACAACGTCGAAAAACAGTTTGGCTCACAGGCCAGCGCCTACCTGAGCAGTGCCGTACACGCTTCTGGGCGCGATCTGCAGCGCCTGGCCGAACGGCTGGCGGACTTCCCTCAGGCCCACGTGCTCGATATGGGATGCGGTGCCGGACACGCCAGCTTTGCGGCGGCAGGGCAGGTTGCCCAGGTAACGGCATATGATTTATCCAGCCAAATGCTGGAGGTGGTGGCTCAGGCCGCAAGGGATAAAGGTTTTGCTAACATTGCCACGCAGCAGGGCTATGCCGAATCTTTGCCTTTCGCTGATGCCAGCTTTGATGTCGCGATCAGCCGTTATTCTGCGCATCACTGGCATGATGTCGGCCAGGCATTGCGCGAAGTGAAGCGGGTGCTGAAACCGGGCGGAGTGATGATTATTATGGATGTGATGTCGCCCGGCCATCCTGTTCGCGACGTCTGGCTGCAGACGGTTGAGGCGCTGCGCGATACCTCCCATGTTCGCAACTACTCCAGCGGCGAATGGCTGACAATGGCGAGTGAGGCCGGTTTGGTGATAAATCATCTGCTGACCGATCGCCTGCCTCTGGAGTTCAGCTCCTGGGTCGCGCGGATGCGGACGCCAGAGGCGCTGACGGAAGCGATTCGTTTATACCAGGAGAGCGCATCGGCGGAGGTCAAAGCCTATTTTGCATTGCAGCAGGATGGTTCTTTCACCAGCGATACGATTATGTTTGAGGCCCATAAGGCCATCTGACGCAGAGATAAAACAAAAGGCACCGCATGGGTGCCTTTTTTAATGCCTGCTGAATCATCAGGATTCTGGTCTGTCGCTATTTTTCACAAACAGCGTCAGCTGATCGCCGGGTTTCAGGTTGCCGGTATCGCTGTTCCAGCGCATCACATCGCGAATGTTCACGCCATGGCGTTTCGCAATGCTCGACAAAGAGTCGCCCTTACGCACGCGATAGGTAATGCTATCGCTATTGTTTGCCAGACGTTCAGCGCTGCTGCCTGCGCCAATCACCAGATTCTGACCGACCTTCAGGTTAGAACCGCGAATACCGTTCCACTGCTGCAGATCTTTCGTTGATACGCCGAGACGCGATGCAATGCCGGAGATGGTGTCACCGGAGCGCACCTGGTAGCTGCGGCTGGTCAACGGCTTGTTGTCAGCCAGCAGCGTCGGCTGCACGGCGGCAATATCACCGGAGGCCAAAGACTCACGCAGCTGCGCCGCATGCTTCTGCGGTACCAGTACGTAATTCGGCCCGTTCGCGCCCAGAGTCGACCCCTTAACGCCTGCATTGAACGTTTTCAGCTTGCTGACGGGCATTCCTGCCATATCCGCTAGCTGTGAAATCTCAACCGGACTGTCGAGACGTACACGCGCCAGGGCACGGCTTTCGTCTGCTGTCGGCAGCCTTACGCCATACCGCTTGCTGTTCTTGAGAATATCGCTCAGGGCCAGCATTTTTGGTACGTATATTTTGGTTTCCTGTGGTAATGACAGCGACCAGAAATCGGTGGGTTTACCCCGTGATTTGTTCGCTTTGATAGCCTTCATTACCCGACCTTCACCGCTGTTATAGGCAGCGACGGTTAACAACCAGTCGCCGTCGAACATTTTGTTCAGACGTTGCATCATGTTTAACGCTGCCGTGGTTGAGGCAACGATGTCACGACGCGCATCGTAACTGCGGGTCTGTTTCAAACCATAATTGCGCCCGGTGCTCGGAATGATCTGCCAAATGCCTGCGGCATTGGCGCCAGACGTTGCGTGCGGGTCAAAAGCGCTCTCCACTATGGGTAGTAATACCAGTTCCATTGGCATGTTACGTTTCTTAACTTGCCCGGCTATCCAGTACATATACGGCTCTGCCCGTAAAGTTACATCGTGGAGATAGCTCTTATTTCTTAAGTACTTCTGTTTTTGTTCGCGAATCCGGACGTTTTCCGGAATTCCCATCTTTAGCTCGTCGCTTATTGAAGTCCACAGATCCTGGTCTTGCGCGTAGAAGGTTCCATCATCTAACCAGCGCGCTCGACTTGTGAACTTGCTTGCTTCCCCTTGACTCGCTGCAGAAAGGCTCTGTGCGTGCTGTTGTACGGTGCCATCGTTCTTAGACGCTTGGCACCCCACCAGCAGGACAGAGGCGAGTAAAATCGCTCGTGCCTTCATGTGTGTGTCAATAGTTGCTTAAAAGACGAGCAAGGATAACGGTGAAGTCGTCTGAAGACAAGAATTAAATATCAGAAGTCGTCTTTCTTTGACCTTAACCAGGCAAATCGCTGAATAGAGTGTTGCAAATTTGTTTCTTTGTCTATTTCTTTAATTAAATCATCATCATCCGTTCGAAGAAATAAATTAATAAGACGCTCATTTTTCAGAGTTACGGGGAGTGTTTTTTGGTTTTTTGTACGTAACTCATTAACTTTGCGGTAGTAATCGTTTATCTCCCTATCATGGGGAAGGATGCTTATTGCAAACTTCATGTTTGCTAAAGTGTACTCATGTGCGCAACATATTAATGTTTCGTCAGGAAGGGCGCCAATCTTCTTAAATGATTGATACATCTGCTCTGCGGTCCCTTCGAAGAGTCTGCCGCAGCCGCCGGAAAACATTGTATCGCCACAAAATAGATAAGGTGCGCTGTAGAAACAGATGTGTCCTAAAGTGTGACCTGGCGTGGCAAAAATAGAAAATTCGCGGCCCAAAACAGTGAGGCTATCTCCGTCCTTCACGACGTGGGTTGCGCCCTTATCCTGGGTTTCTGCCGGTCCGTAAACCACCAGGTTCGGAAATTTTTCCCGCAGTTGTTTAACGCCGCCAACGTGGTCGCGGTGGTGATGCGTCAACAAGATGGCTTCCGGCTGCCAGCGGTTTTGTTCGATGGCGGTGAGCACGGGCGCGGCTTCTCCGGGATCGACTATCAGGCAGCGCCCGCTATCTTCACTAAGAACCCAGATGTAGTTGTCCTGAAATGCGGGAATACTGATAAGATTCATAAATTACCTCTAATGCGTAGCGGAAGGTTGCGATGAAGCCGGCAAGGATACCTCATACAGTTACAGCGCCAGAGCACTGGTCCAGCATGCCGTGGGGCGAATACTACCGCGAATCGCTGGAACGGCAGATGAAACCGTGGCTCGCTAAATTATATGGCTTTCATTTACTTAAGATTGGCAATCTGAGCGCGGAAATCAATACCGAAGCCTGCGCGATTTCCCATCAGGTGAATGTCTCTTTGCAGGGGAATCCTGTGCAGGTAAAGGCCGATCCGCTGCATTTGCCTTTTGCCGAAAAGTCGGTAGATGCCTGCCTGCTGGCGCATACCTTACCGTGGTGCAGCGATCCGCATCGACTGCTGCGGGAAGCGGACCGGGTGCTGATTGACGATGGCTGGATAATTTTAACCAGTTTTAATCCTGTAAGCCTGATGGGGTTACGTAAACTGGTGCCGGTGTTACGCAATAAGCCCCCCTATAACAGCCGCATGTTCACCTTAACGCGTCAGATGGACTGGCTGGGGTTGCTGAATTTTGAAGTTATGCACTACGGGGGCTATCAGGTCCTTCCCTGGTCGCGCCACGGGGGGAAAATGCTCAGCACGCATCTACCGGCGTTGGGATGTCTGCAGCTCATTGTTGCCCGTAAACGCACTATCCCATTGACGCTAAACCCGATGAAATCGGGCAAAGCAAAAAAACGGATACCGCAGGCGGTAGGCGCCACGCGTCAGTGGCGCAAGGGGGAGAATTAACTTTCTGCCTGATAACCGATGTCGTCCCGGGTTGGGTTAGATGCCGCCGAGCGCGCCAGTTCGTCGCAACGTTCGTTTTCCGGATGTCCGGCGTGGCCTTTAACCCATTCCCATTTTATCTTGTGTTGACCCAGCGCGGCGTCCAGGCGCTGCCAGAGATCGACATTTTTTACCGGTTTCTTGTCGGCCGTTTTCCAGCCGCGTTTTTTCCAGTTGTGGATCCACTGCGTAATCCCCTGACGCACATACTGGCTGTCGGTACTGAGGATCACTTCACAATGTTCTTTCAGCGCTTCCAGGGCGACGATGGCGGCCATCATCTCCATGCGGTTGTTCGTTGTAAGGTTAAAGCCTTCGCTAAAAGTTTTTTCCTTCCCGCGATAGCGTAAAATCGCACCGTAGCCGCCAGGACCTGGATTTCCCAGGCAAGAACCATCGGTGAAAATTTCTACCTGTTTGAGCATCTCTGGTAGACTTCCTGTAATTGAAATCGATACGTAAAACGGTAAGTCTGACATAAATGACCGCTATGAGCACTGCAATTACGCGACAGATCGTTCTCGATACCGAAACCACCGGTATGAATCAGATTGGTGCGCACTATGAAGGGCACAAGATAATTGAAATCGGTGCGGTGGAGGTGATCAACCGCCGCCTGACCGGAAACAACTTCCACGTCTATTTAAAGCCGGACCGGCTGGTGGATCCTGAAGCGTTTGGCGTCCACGGTATTGCGGACGAATTCCTGATGGATAAGCCCGCGTTTGGTGATGTGGTCGATGAGTTTCTCGACTATATCCGCGGCGCGGAGCTGGTCATCCATAACGCATCGTTCGATATCGGCTTTATGGACTATGAATTTGCTAAGCTGAATCGCGGCATTCCGAAGACGGATACCTTTTGTAAGGTGACCGATAGCCTGGCCCTGGCGCGTAAAATGTTCCCGGGCAAGCGTAACAGCCTTGATGCCCTCTGTTCACGTTATGAAATAGACAACAGCAAGCGAACGCTGCACGGGGCGTTGCTCGATGCCCAGATTCTGGCCGACGTTTATCTGATGATGACCGGTGGCCAGACGACGATGGCTTTCTCAATGGAAGGGGAAGGGCAGCAGCAGGCCGGAGAAATAGGCATTCAACGCGTTGTGCGCGCCGCCAGCAAATTACGGGTGGTTTACGCCTCTGATGAAGAGCTGATGAACCACGAGTCGCGGCTCGATCTGGTGCAAAAGAAAGGCGGAAGCTGCCTGTGGCGGGCCTGATTTACCCATAAACGCGCTAAAAATAGTCTGTTGGGTGATTTTTGCAGCAAGCGATTCAAAAATGAAGAAAAAGCGTTGACGGAGTAGAGGGGAATCCGTAATATTCGCCTCGTCCCCAAGGGAACAGTAAGTGGAGCGGTAGTTCAGTCGGTTAGAATACCTGCCTGTCACGCAGGGGGTCGCGGGTTCGAGTCCCGTCCGTTCCGCCACTATTCAGAAAGCCTGAATCAGCAATGATTCAGGCTTTCGTCGTTTTAGCCTGCAGAACACATTCTCTTCCCCGTCTTCGCCAGCCATCCGTCGCGCCGGGCTGACAACGTTTGCCCGCGAGCCTGGTGTTAACAGCATTCATATTCTTGTTCCGCGCTGCGGGCGTTTACCTGCAGGGCTCTGGGCGAGCGGGCGGGATAGCGCTGGTTTGAGGCATAAAAAGGGAGCCTGGGCTCCCCTGCCAGGCTGGCTTTAGCTGAGCGTGAAGGGGTCAGCGTCCTGCCAGGCCGGAAACTTCTCGCGATACTCTTTTAGCGACGTCAGCGAAAGCTCAGCATCCAGGCGAGTCGCCTGATGCGGTTCGGCCGTCGCGATAATCTCACCCTGCGGCGTGATTATCCGACTATCGCCCCGGTAATGGTGCCCGTTGCCATCGGTGCCGACGCGATTGCATCCGGCAACATAAGCCTGATTTTCGATAGCTCTGGCGACCAGCAGCGACTGCCAGTGCATTGAGCGCAGGGCGGGCCAGTTGGCAACATACAGCGCTAAATCGTAGTCGTTATGGTTGCGTGACCATACGGGGAAGCGCAGGTCGTAGCATACCAGCGGCAGAATTCTCCAGCCGCGCCAGGCAAAAATGACCCGCTCGTTACCCGCTGCGTAATGATGATGTTCATCCGCCATGCGAAACAGGTGGCGTTTGTCATAGAAATGGATTTTACCGCCGGGCTCAACCAGCAAGAAGCGGTTAACCGGACCGCGGTCCGTTTGCAGCGCGGCGCTACCGGCAATCAGCGCGTTGGTTTGGTCGGCTTTAGCCTCCATCCAGGCTACCACTTCCTCTTGCGACAGCGACTGTTTTGCTGCTTCCATCGCGAAACCGGTGGTGAACATTTCGGGTAAAACAATGAGGTCACGCCCGGTAATCCCTTCCAGTTGACGATCGAAATGGCGCAGGTTGGCGGGACCGTCCATCCACACCAGCGGTTGTTGTAAAAGGGTAATTTTCAGTCCGGGCACGGTGGTGAACTCCAGTATGATGAGAGGAATTATAATGACTTTAACACCATATCAGCCGATGGACGGCTCAGGGAATATTTTGTAAAAGAATGACAGCCCTGGAAATACCTTCCGCTGAATTGTCAGAAAAAAAGAGAGGCGGGGAAGTCCCCGCCTCGATCGTGATGGGTTTATTTTTTCGTTTTTAAGCCGCTTCGATCTTGCGCACTTTCTCCGGTAGCTTTACCGGGCGGGTCGCCAGTTCATCCGGGGCGAAATCGTCGACGTTAATGCTGCGCAGTCGGCTGGTTTCCGCACGGACCAGGATGTCCGCCTCGTCCTGATTGATTAACCCTTTTGCCAGCGCGTTGCGGGCCAGTTCATCAAGACGCGTAAACGACAGATTCTTGCCCAGCTCTTTGCACAGGCGCTGGTGGATAGGGTCTGCTGCCATAACATCAAGCAGCGCTTCTTCCAGCAGGCCAACCGGATTATGCTCGCTCGGCGTCAGATACTGACCGCGGCCGATACGCGAACGCGTCGCGCTCGGAACCTGCAGGATTTTCGCTACCTTATGATCCAGCTTGTCTGAAGGCGCCAGGTAATGACGTCCGGTCGGGAAGATTGCCACGCGAAGCGCCCCAGCGACCAGACGATTCGGGAAGTTCACCAACAGATCGTCAATCGACTGCTCGGCCTGATACAGCGCATCCTGCACCCCCCAGTGAACCAGCGGTAAGTCCGCTTCGTTACGCCCCTCATCGTCATAGCGTTTCAGGACCGCCGACGCCAGGTAGAGCTGGCTCAGCACATCGCCCAGACGCGCAGAAATTCTTTCACGACGCTTCAGACTACCGCCCAGCACCGCCATTGAGACATCGGACAGCAGAGCCAGGTTGGCGCTCAGTCGGTTCATATGTTGATAGTAGCGACGAGTGGCATCGCGGGTCGGCGAGCTGCTGGTGAGACCGCGGGTCAGGCCCAGCCAGAAACTGCGTACCTTATTGCTGCCCACGTGCCCGATGTGTTTAAACAGCAGCTTATCGAAAGCGTTAACGTCGTTATTCTGCGCGGCCGCCATTTCATCCAGCACGTACGGATGGCAACGAATCGCACCCTGGCCGAAGATCATCATGCTGCGGGTCAGGATATTCGCCCCTTCAACGGTGATGGCGATCGGCGCGCCCTGATAGGCCCGCGCCAGGAAGTTTCCGGTGCCGAGCATAATGCCCTTACCGCCGGTAATATCCATTGCGTCAATAATGGAACGCTGACCACGGTGAGTACAGTGATACTTCACAATTGCCGACAGTACCGCTGGTTTTTCGCCAAGCATAATGCCGTAGGTAATCAGCGAGGCGGCGGCATCCATTACGTAGGCGTTGCCTGCGATACGCGCCAGCGGTTCTTCGATCCCTTCCATTTTACCGATAGAGATTTTGAACTGGCGGCGAATGTGCGCGTAGGCGCCGGTAGCCATGGCGACGGATTTCAGGCCGCCGGTAGCGTTTGACGGCAGGGTGATGCCGCGTCCCACGGATAAACACTCAACCAGCATCCGCCAGCCCTGGCCGGCCATCGACGGGCCGCCAATAATGTAATCGATAGGAACGAAAATATCTTTCCCCTGGGTCGGGCCGTTCTGGAACGGAACGTTCAGCGGGAAATGGCGACGCCCGATTTCAACGCCGGGGGTGCTGGTGGGGATGAGCGCGCAGGTGATGCCCAGCTCCTCTTCTCCACCCAGCAGGCGGTCTGGATCGGAGAGTTTAAACGCCAGCCCCAGTACGGTGGCGATAGGCGCAAGGGTGATATAGCGTTTGTTCCAGGTCAGGCGCATACCCAGCACCTGCTGGCCCTGCCATTCGCCCATGCAGACGACGCCGGTATCCGGAATGGCGCCGGCATCTGAACCCGCTTCCGGGCTGGTCAGCGCGAAGCACGGGATCTCCTGGCCGCGAGCCAGGCGCGGCAAATAGTGGTTTTTCTGTTCTTCGGTACCGTAATGCTGCAGCAGCTCGCCCGGGCCTAATGAGTTCGGCACGCCGACGGTAATCGCCAGGATCCCGGAGACGCCCGACAGCTTTTGCAGGACGCGAGCCTGCGCGTAGGCGGAGAATTCCAGCCCGCCGTACTCTTTCTTAATGATCATCGCGAAGAAGCGATGCTCTTTCAGATAGGCCCACAGCTCCGGCGGCAGATCGGCCATCTCGTGGGTAATTTCGAAGTCGTTCGCCATACGGCAGGCTTCTTCGACCGGGCCGTCAATAAAGGCTTGTTCTTCAGCGGTGAGGCGCGGCTGCGGATAGTTGTGCAGTTTCTGCCAGTCCGGGTTGCCGCGGAACAGATCGCCTTCCCACCAGGTTGTGCCAGCGTCAATCGCTTCTTTCTCGGTGCGCGACATCGGCGGCATGACCTTACGGAAAGCGCGGAACGCCGGGACTGAAATCATGGATTTACGCATCGGCGCAAGGTTAAACGGCAGTAAAACGATCGCCAGCGGAATCAGCAGCCAGATATTCCACAGCCCCGCAGCGCCGAGCGCGGCGGTCCAGATAAGCAAAATCGCGCTGCTCAGCAGCAGATTGATTCGGTGATAGAAGAGCGCACCGAGTAAAACAACGGTTGCAACAATACTCAAAATCATCATAGAGAAATGCTCCCTGTCTTGTAGGAGGTCTGACCACTTGTGATGATATGGTTGTAGTGGATGTAATTTGTTTTAGCAATGTGTTTACAAAATAATTACAACCTTGCTCACATTGTTGTACGGAAATGCGGCACATAAAATCAAAAGCACAGGGGATTGCATCGCGTGCTGCTTCTCGCTGCGTCGGCTATCCGGTAAACTGCCTGGGTTATCCCACAAATACTGAAGGATTATCCTCATGTACCAGGATCTTATTCGTAACGAACTGAATGAAGCCGCTGAAACGCTGGCTAACTTTCTGCAGGACGAAGCCAACATTCACGCGATTCAGCGTGCTGCGGTGCTGCTGGCGGATAGCTTTAAAGCTGGCGGCAAAGTCCTTTCCTGCGGTAACGGCGGTTCGCACTGCGATGCGATGCATTTTGCGGAAGAACTGACCGGGCGCTATCGTGAAAATCGCCCCGGCTATCCGGCCATTGCGATTTCCGACGTGAGCCATCTCTCTTGCGTCAGCAATGATTTCGGCTATGAATATGTTTTCTCTCGCTATGTAGAATCAGTGGGTCGTGCAGGCGACGTATTACTGGGGATCTCTACTTCCGGTAACTCAGGTAATGTTATCAAAGCGATTGAAGCCGCCCGCGCCCAGGGGATGAAAGTGATTACTCTGACCGGGAAAGATGGCGGTAAAATGGCGGGGTCAGCGGATGTAGAAATTCGCGTACCGCATTTTGGCTACGCCGACCGTATTCAGGAAATCCATATTAAAGTGATTCATATCCTGATTATGCTGATCGAAAAAGAGATGGTTAAAGCTTAAAAGGCTATTTTGTTAGCCATTTTGAACCCGGGCAGTGCTCAAGATCCTCACGTACATGAAGTACGCTCCGGTTTCTGCGCGCTGGCCGTGTCCAAACTGGCTGCACCAATTACGCCTTTTATGTTTCAGTAAGTGGTATGAGGTGAACTATGTGCGAATTGCTCGGGATGAGCGCGAATGTGCCCACAGATATTTGCTTCAGTTTCACCGGGCTGGTGCAGCGCGGTGGCGGAACCGGGCCACATAAAGACGGCTGGGGCATTACGTTTTATGAAGGTAAGGGCTGTCGCACATTTAAAGATCCGCAGCCTAGCTTCCAGTCGCCCATAGCAAAGCTGGTGCAGGAATATCCTATCAAGTCCTGCTCGGTCATCGCCCATATTCGCCAGGCCAACCGGGGTATCGTTGCGCTGGAAAACACTCACCCCTTTACCCGGGAGCTATGGGGGCGCAACTGGACCTACGCCCATAACGGTCAACTGGAGGGGTATGAGAGCCTCGAGACGGGAAGTCTGCATCCTATCGGGGAGACCGACAGCGAAAAGGCCTTCTGCTGGCTGCTGCATAGCATCACCGAGCGCTATCCGGAAATGCCGGGCGATATGGTTGAGGTATTCAGATTTATCGCCACGCTTGCCGGAGCGCTGCGTGAAAAAGGCGTGTTTAACATGCTGCTCTCCGACGGGCGCTACGTGATGGCGTTTTGCTCGACGAATTTATACTGGATTACGCGAAGGGCGCCGTTTGGCGTAGCGACGCTGCTGGATCAGGATGTAGAAATTGACTTTCAACGCGAGACCACACCGAATGATGTGGTCTCCGTTATCGCCACTCAGCCGCTTACCGGCAACGAAACCTGGAATAAAATTATGCCAGGCGAGTGGGCGTTATTTTGCCTCGGGGACCGAGTAGTTTGACGCGAGCTGCGGCTGCACAACTTCGTGGCTGAGCGGTTTGCTCACCACGTAGCGGCCATTGGCTACCGAAACCACCGGCGGCTTATGCGTCTGCCGGAAGTAGTCGTACCCGGGTTTCAGCTGCTGCCAGAAATCCGCGAAGTAGGAAAATTTGTGACGGGCCATGTTGGCGTCGGTCATGCGGAAAGGATAAATGCTCACCTGAACGTTGGGCTGGCCGAAGACTAACGCGCCGGTGACGAACTGGAAGATTTCATCAATGCCGGTATCGGTCATGGCGTAACAGCCAACGGATACGCAGGCACCGTGAATCATCAGATACTTTCCTTCATAGCCATGCGCGCGATCGTAGGCGTTCGGGAAACCGATATTGATCGCTTTGTAGAAACGGCTGTCGGGTTTTAGCTGATTGCGGGAAACGTTATAGAAACCTTCGGGGCTCTTGAAATCGCCCTGGCGCTGCTTTGGACCGAGCCCGCCGGAGTAGTTACAGATTCGGTAGCTGTCGAGAAGCTGGTAGGTTTCGCCCATCTTGACGTAAAGATCGAGCATGCGCTCTTCTTTGAAGATCTCAATGTAGACCGGCGAACCCATGAGCTGCTGCTTATACTCTTTGCTCATCGGCGTTGTCGAGCTGTTACTGCTAAGTAGCCCTGCGAATGAAACGCACGGCAACAGAAGCATCGCAATAAATAATGCGATTTTGCGCATACTACTTGTTCCTTGATAAAACAAATAACCACATTGCCAGGACGGCAAGAGAGACCCGAAATCAGAGTTTTCTGGTTTTAGAGCGCTCACATTAGCATCACGGCATTTTTTCGCAAGCACGACGTGCCACGTTTACGTTTTAGTTTTCCGTTATAGCGAATATTCAGGTAAAGCGCAGTCAGAACTTTGCGTAATAGCTCGCATTTTAGAACGACTTAATGGCAGTTTGTCTACAGGCGCTGCTCACGAAATGTTACACTTGCTCCGCTAAATACTCAGGGTAAGAAAGGATGCTTCTCTCCCGTCTTGTGAATCACCAGGACTACGATGTTCCTTTCTTCCTCTTATTTTCCATTAATTATGCTGGCCTCGGCCTGATGCCGGGGTTTACGTAACGGATACCTGCTAACGATATGATTAAAATCACGAAAGGGCTAAATTTGCCCATAGCTGGCATGCCATCACAGCAGATTTCTTCGAAGACTGCGGTCAAGCGCGTTGCGCTGTTGGGGGAAGAGTACATCGGTATGCGCCCCTCGATGGCGGTGCGTGAAGGAGACCGGGTACAAAAAGGTCAGCTTCTGTTCGAAGATAAAAGAAATCCTGGCGTGCGATTTACTGCCCCTGCGAGTGGAACCATCAGCGCCATTCATCGCGGCGAAAGGCGGGTTCTGCAATCGGTCGTTATTGACGTAGATGGCGATGATGCCGTTCATTTTCCCCGCTATGAATTAGCCGATCTTGCCGCGTTGACGCGCGAGGCCGTGCAGCAGCAGCTGGTGGAGTCGGGGATGTGGACGGCGTTTCGCACCCGCCCTTTCAGCAAAATACCTGCGCCGGGCAGCGTTCCAGCGGCCATATTTGTCACCGCCATAGATACGAATCCACTGGCGGCAGACCCTCAGCCAATCATTCTGGCCCAGCGCGAGGCTTTTGACGCGGGCTTAACCCTGTTGACGCGGTTGACCGACGGTAAGGTCCACGTCTGCCAGGCCAGCGGTGGCAAGCTTGGCGGGCATCCCGTGGGCCAGGTGACCTTCAACCAGTTTGCCGGGCCGCATCCGGCCGGGCTGGTCGGGACCCACATCCATTTTCTCGAGCCGGTTAGCCTGAAAAAGCAGGTCTGGCATCTTAACTATCAGGACGTTATCGCCGTTGGCAAATTGTTCCTTGAAGGGGAGTTGTCTAGCGAACGCATTGTTGCGCTCGGCGGCCCGCAGGTGAAAGAGCCTCGTTTATTAAAGACCTGCTCTGGCGCCAGCCTTGATGAACTGCTGGCAGATGAACTTCTGGATGATGAAAACCGCGTTATTTCTGGTTCAGTCCTCAGCGGAACGCATGCTCAAGGGCCCCATGCTTTTCTTGGCCGCTTTCATTTACAGATAAGCGTCGTAAAAGAGGGGCGTGAGAAAGAGCTGTTCGGCTGGGTAATGCCCGGGAAAGATAAATTTTCCATCACCCGCACCACGCTCGGCCATTTTATGAAGCGTAAGCTATTTAATTTCTCGACGGATACCAACGGTGGCGAGCGGGCTATGGTGCCGATTGGCAACTATGAGCGAGTGATGCCGCTGGATATTCTGCCCACCATGCTGCTGCGTGATTTGCTGGCGGGGGATACCGACAGCGCGCAGGCGCTGGGCTGTCTGGAACTGGATGAAGAAGACCTGGCGCTTTGCACCTACGTATGTCCCGGCAAGTACGAATATGGCCCGGCATTGCGCAGCGTGTTAACCCAGATAGAGCAGGAAGGATAAGTGATGGGCTTAAAGCAACTGTTTGACAAAATTGAGCCGCACTTTACGCACGGCGGCAAGCTGGAAAAATATTATCCGCTGTTTGAAGCGACGGCGACGCTGTTCTACACCCCCGGGCAGGTCACGCGCGGCGCGGCGCACGTCAGAGACGCCATCGATCTCAAGCGGATGATGATTCTGGTGTGGTTCGCCGTTTTCCCGGCGATGTTCTGGGGAATGTATAACGTTGGCCTGCAGACCATTCCGGCACTGCATAAATTATACGGCGCTGAGCAGCTGCAGCAGGTTATCGCCGGGAACTGGCACTACAGCATCGCGCAGTGGTTGGGGGTGAACTTCACCGCTGACGCCGGTTGGCTCAGTATGATGACCCTGGGGGCCGTATTTTTCCTGCCTATCTACATCACCGTGTTTCTTGTCGGCGGGTTCTGGGAAGTCTTGTTTGCTATCGTGCGCAAGCACGAAATAAACGAAGGCTTCTTCGTGACGTCAATTCTGTTCGCGCTGATTGTGCCGCCATCGCTGCCGCTATGGCAGGCCGCGTTCGGGATTACCTTCGGCGTCGTCATGGCCAAGGAGATTTTTGGCGGAACCGGGCGTAACTTTCTCAACCCGGCGCTGGCGGGGCGCGCGTTTTTATTCTTTGCCTGGCCGGCGCAAATTTCCGGCGACCTGGTGTGGACTGCGGCGGATGGTTTCTCCGGCGCGACGCCGTTATCCCAGTGGGCAAGCGGCGGCGGTGAATCGCTGGTTAACGTCTCTACCGGCCAGCCGGTAAGCTGGATGGACGCCTTCCTCGGCAATATCCCGGGGTCGATTGGCGAAGTCTCGACGCTGATGATTCTCATCGGCGGCGCCATCATCATTTTTGGTCGCGTGGCCTCGTGGCGCATTGTCGCAGGGGTTTTCATCGGCATGGTGGCCACCGCGACGCTGTTTAACTTTATAGGCTCTGATACCAACCCGATGTTTGCCATGCCGTGGTACTGGCATCTGGTGCTCGGTGGTTTTGCTTTCGGCATGATGTTTATGGCGACGGACCCGGTGTCCGCGTCGTTTACGGATAAAGGTAAATGGAGCTATGGCCTGCTGATCGGCGTGATGTGCGTCCTGATTCGCGTGGTCAACCCGGCCTATCCGGAAGGGATGATGCTGGCGATCCTCTTCGCCAACCTCTTCGCGCCGCTGTTTGATTACCTGGTGGTGCGGGCCAATATTAAGCGGAGGAAATCGCGTGGCTGAGAATAAAAGTAACGATAGCATCGGCAAAACGCTGCTGGTGGTGCTGGTGCTTTGTCTGGTCTGCTCAATCGTGGTCGCCGGTTCTGCCGTGGGGCTAAAATCGCGCCAGCAGGAGCAGCGCGCTCTCGATAAACAGCGCAATATCCTGGCGGTTGCCGGTCTGATGAAGCAGGGAATGAGCGCAGATGAAGTGGCTGACATTTTTAAGGCCCATATCTCTCCGCGTTTAGTCGATTTAGCCAGCGGTGAGCTGCTGGATAAAGATCCGGGCAAGTTTAATCAGGCTCAGGCCCTGAAAGACCCTCAGCAGAGCCTACAGCTGGAGGCGAGTCAGGATCCTGCCGGTATCAAACGCCGCAGTAATATTGCCGAAATTTACCTGGTGCGCGATGAAAAGCAGCAGATTCAGGAAGTGGTACTGCCAATTTACGGTAACGGCCTGTGGTCGGTGATGTACGCTTTTGTTGCGCTGGAAACCGATGGCCGCACGGTCAAAGGGATCACCTATTACGATCACGGTGAAACGCCGGGGCTGGGCGGGGAAATTGAAAATCCCAACTGGCGCCAGCAGTTCGTCGGTAAACAAGTGCTTGATGATAAAGGGATGCCTGCGCTGAGAATCGTCAAAGGCGGCGCGCGTCCTGGCGACCTGCACGCCGTTGATGGCCTGTCGGGCGCAACGCTGACGTCAAACGGCGTGCAGCATAGCTTTGATTTCTGGATGGGCAAACTGGGCTTTGGCCCATTCCTGCAAAAGGTGCGTGAAGGGGAGCTGAATAATGGCTGATTTGGGCGACATGAAAGAAATGAAGCGCGTGCTGGTGGGGCCGCTTATCGCTAATAACCCTATCACTCTGCAGGTTCTGGGCGTCTGCTCCGCGCTGGCGGTGACCACCAAGCTGGAGACCGCTTTTGTAATGACCATTGCGGTGACGCTGGTTACGGCATTCTCCAGCATGTTTATCTCCATGATTCGCCACCACATTCCGAATAGCGTGCGCATCATTGTACAGATGGCGATTATCGCTTCGTTGGTTATCGTCGTCGATCAGGTGCTACGCGCGTTTGCCTATGAGATCTCGAAACAGCTTTCGGTTTTCGTCGGTTTGATCATCACTAACTGTATCGTGATGGGGCGCGCCGAAGCCTATGCCATGAAGTCACCGCCGTTGGCGAGCTTTATGGACGGTATTGGCAACGGTCTGGGATACGGGGCGATCCTAATCATCGTCGGTTTCCTGAGAGAGCTGATCGGCAGTGGTAAGCTATTCGGTATTACCGTGCTGGAAACGGTGCAGAACGGCGGCTGGTACCAGCCAAATGGTCTGTTTCTTCTGGCGCCCAGTGCGTTCTTCATTATCGGTTTGTTGATTTGGGCGGTGCGCAGCTGGAAGCCTGAACAGCAGGAAAAGGAGTAACCGATTATGGCTCATTATATTAGCCTGTTTGTTCGCGCCGTGTTTGTTGAAAATATGGCGCTGGCCTTCTTTCTTGGGATGTGTACTTTCCTCGCGGTATCGAAAAAGGTCTCGACCGCTTTCGGACTCGGCGTGGCGGTAACGGTCGTACTTGGGCTGGCGGTGCCGATCAATAATCTGGTGTATAACCTGGTGCTGCGCGACGGTGCGCTGGTTGAAGGCGTCGACTTAAGCTTTCTGAACTTTATCACCTTTATTGGCGTGATTGCCGCGCTGGTGCAAATCCTGGAGATGATCCTCGATAAGTACTTCCCGACGCTCTATAACGCGCTGGGGATCTTCCTGCCGCTGATCGCCGTCAACTGTGCGATCTTTGGCGGCGTCTCCTTCATGGTGCAGCGTGACTATAACTTCACCGAATCCATCGTTTACGGCTTTGGCTCCGGCATCGGCTGGCTGCTGGCAATTGTGGCGATGGCGGGCATTCGTGAAAAAATGAAATACGCAAACGTGCCTGCGGGTCTGCGCGGGTTAGGGATCACCTTTATTACCACGGGTCTGATGGCGCTGGGCTTTATGTCATTCTCCGGTGTGCAGCTATAAGGGCGGAAAGTATGGAAATAATTCTTGGCGTAGTGATGTTCACGCTGATCGTCCTGGTACTATCGGGGCTGATACTGGCCGCGCGTTCGAAATTAGTGAATGCGGGCGACGTGGTCATTGAAATCAATAACGAAGCGGATAAACAAATTCGTACTCCGGCCGGCGACAAGCTGCTGAATACGCTCTCCAGCAACGGTATCTTTGTTTCATCCGCCTGCGGCGGCGGCGGCTCCTGCGGCCAGTGCCGGGTGACGGTGAAAGAGGGCGGCGGTGATATTCTGCCTACCGAACTGTCTCATATCACCAAGCGTGAGGCGAGAGAGGGCTGCCGTCTGGCCTGCCAGGTCGCGGTGAAGCAGAACATGAAAATTGAGCTGCCGGAGGAGATTTTTGGCGTTAAGAAGTGGGAGTGTGAAGTTATCTCGAACGATAACAAAGCCACTTTTATCAAGGAGCTGAAGCTGCGCGTGCCGGACGGTGACGCGGTTCCGTTCCGGGCCGGCGGGTATATTCAGATCGAATGCCCCTCGCACAAGGTTGCCTATGCCGATTTTGACGTTCCGGACGAGTATCGCGGCGACTGGGATAAATTTAACCTTTTCCGCTACGTCTCTGACGTGAAAGAGCCAACGCTACGCGCCTACTCCATGGCTAACTATCCGGAAGAGAAGGGTATCATCATGCTCAACGTGCGTATTGCAACGCCGCCGCCGCAGGTACCTGATGCGCCTCCGGGGATCATGTCCTCCTATATCTGGTCGCTGAAGCCGGGCGATAAAGTGACGATTTCCGGGCCGTTTGGGGAATTTTTTGCCAAAGAAACGGACGCTGAGATGGTCTTTATCGGCGGCGGAGCGGGGATGGCGCCGATGCGCTCGCATATTTTCGACCAGCTTAAGCGGCTGCACAGCAAACGTAAAATCAGCTTCTGGTACGGTGCGCGCTCTCTGCGAGAAATGTTCTATGATGACGAATTCGAGCAGCTGGCGCGGGAAAACCCGAATTTTACCTTCCACGTGGCGCTCTCCGATCCGCAGCCGGAAGATAACTGGACCGGCCATACCGGCTTTATTCATAACGTTCTGTATGAAAACTATCTGCGCGATCACCCGGCGCCGGAAGATTGTGAATTCTACATGTGCGGGCCGCCGGTGATGAACGCCGCGGTCATTAAAATGCTTAAAGATCTCGGCGTTGAGGATGAAAACATCATGCTGGACGATTTTGGAGGCTGATGATGCTGACGGTATTTGTCGCGACCTTTGTGATTTTCGCGCTGGTTATCCTGGGAATGTCGCTTGGTTATCTGATCAAGCGCAAAAGTATTCAGGGCAGCTGCGGCGGGATCTCATCGCTGGGTATGGAAAAGGTCTGCGACTGTCCCGAGCCCTGCGATGCGCGCAAAAAACGCCTGGCTCGCGAAGCGCAGCGCAAGCAGGATCGCATCCTATAAACAGCAGGCCGCACCGTGCGGCCTTTTTTGATTTACCAGGCTTTCGCTTTCGCCGGCGAGTCTACCATTACGCCGTCGGCGCCAAGCTCGCTTGCGGTACGAAAATCATCGGCACTATTAATGCCGAAGAAGACAATATGGGCTTTGCCCTGTGAGCGGAAACAATCCATAGCTTCTTTATCCCAGGTGAGCGTGGCTGGCGATACGCCTTCGCCCAGCGTGAACTTCTCCACTACTTCTACCTTGCGTTTCAGCTCCAGACCGTACCAGTATTCATTGCCCGACGCCGCGGTTGGCTGGCACTGGTGGCTAAGTGAAATATTAGCCAGCTTCGTTCGCGTTTCGCCCCGGCTGACGAAATGGGGGATTGATGCTGGCAGCGCCGCGATATAGCGGTCTTCCGTTGAATACACCCGTACGCGCGAGAGGCTATTGGTTTTTTGCAGTACTTCGCTAAGACGCGCCGCCATGATGGCCGGATCTGCATCAGGCGATTTGATATCGATGTAAAAGAAGGTCTGCGGCCACTGTTCCAGTACCGATTGCAGCGTTGGAATGGTTGCGTTTTTACCGCGCCAGGGGTGAGTTTCACCGCCCCATGTCCATCCCGCGTCCATACGGGTCAGCTCGGCAGCGCTGAAGCTTGAGATTTTCCCCGTATGGTCAGTCAGCGCGGACAGATCGCTCGGGCGATATAAGACCGGAACGCCATCCTGGCTTAATTGTACCGTTATCCAAATCGCCTCGGCCTTATTCTCCAGCGCAAGTTTTATCGCCGGAAGGGTATTTTCCGGCGCATCGCCGGTGCCTCCCCGATGCGCAATGAGCTGCGGCGCGGCGCAGGCGCTGCTGGCAATAAGCAAACCAAGCGCAGTAAGTATTGATTTCATGATTGCATTCACCTTATATGCTCATATAACTATATGAAAAGTAACTTATATTTATTGCAATTTTATGTTGTAGCACGTTTTTCAGGATAGTGGATTTAAAAAGATTAAATTTCGCCGTATTTTGCTATACTGTATGCATGTACAGTCTAAGGTTTGGCTATGCGTAAAATCATCCACGTTGATATGGACTGCTTCTTCGCGGCGGTGGAAATGCGTGACAACCCGGCACTGCGCGACATCCCTATTGCCATTGGCGGCAGTCGGGTGCAGCGCGGTGTTATCAGTACGGCTAACTATCCGGCGCGTAAATTCGGCGTGCGCAGCGCCATGCCAACCGCCACCGCGCTCAAACTTTGCCCCCACCTGACGCTGCTTCCCGGCCGCTTTGACGCCTATAAAGAGGCGTCGAACCATATCCGGGAAATTTTTTCCCGCTATACCTCGTTAATCGAACCATTATCGCTGGATGAAGCCTATCTCGACGTTAGCGACAGCGTTCATTGTCAGGGGTCGGCGACGCTGATGGCGCAGGAGATCCGCGAGACCATCCATCGTGAGCTAAATTTGACCGCTTCGGCAGGAATTGCGCCGGTAAAATTTCTCGCAAAAATCGCCTCGGATCTGAATAAACCCAACGGTCAGTTTGTTATTGCGCCGCATCAGGTCGCGGAGTTTGTCAAAACGTTGCCGCTATCGAAGATCCCGGGGGTAGGCAAGGTTTCCGCCGCAAAGCTCGAGAGCATGGGGCTGAGGACCTGTGAAGATGTGCAGAACAGCGATCTGGCGATGCTGCTCAAGCGCTTTGGTAAATTTGGGCGGATACTGTGGGAACGCAGCCAGGGGATTGATGAACGAGAAATCAGCAGCGAGCGCCAGCGCAAATCGGTGGGCGTTGAACGAACCCTGATAGAAGATATCCACGAATGGGTGGAGTGTGAATCGATTATTGAGAACCTCTACCCGGAGCTGGAACGGCGACTGGCGAAGGTTAAACCGGATTTGCTGATTGCCCGTCAGGGGGTCAAGCTGAAGTTTAATGATTTTCAGCTCACCACCCAGGAACATGTCTGGCCCCGGCTGAATAAAGATGATTTGATTTCTACCGCGCATAAAGCCTGGCACGAGCGGCGCGGAGGTCGGGGAGTCAGGCTGGTGGGGCTGCACGTGACGCTGCTTGATCCGCAGCTGGAGCGGCAACTCGTTTTGGGATTGTAACAATGTTAACGATAAGAATGTACGAAGAGCGGGATTTTCCGGCGCTATGCGCACTATTTTTACGCGCCGTTAAAGAGACCGCCAGCGCTGACTATTCCCCCCGGCAAATTGCCGCCTGGGCGCAGGTTGATGAAGCCCGCTGGCGGCAAAAACTTGCGGCGTCACGCGTACTGGTGGCAATAAATGATGCCTCGCCGGTCGGGTTTATTACCGCCGTGGATGACTATATCGATTTACTATTTGTCTCTCCCGACTATAGCCGCCAGGGCGTCGCCAGCGCGCTGCTCAATACGCTATTGAGGCAGCTTCCTGAGCGCGCTTATAGGGTAGAGGCCAGTATTACGGCAAAGCCCTTTTTTGCGCGTCACGGCTTCACGGTTATTCAGCCACAGGAAGTGACGGCGCGGGGTGAACGATTTCTTAATTATTTGATGCGGCGGCAAATCGACCCCACATACAGCGCGTGACAGGTATGCCCGGATGCGGTTACCACAATCGGCACGGCGTGCTTTCGCTCGGTCATTTTATAAAGAAAAGGCCCACTCTCTGCGGAGTGGGCCTGTGTTGTCTTACTTCGCCGGAATGGATTTCAGCAGTTCAGTCAACAGCGTCCAGTACTGGCCCACGCTTTCGATATGAACCTGCTCATCCGGGGAGTGAGGACCGGTGATGGTTGGCCCGATAGAAACCATGTCCATATCCGGATACGGTTTTTTGAACAGACCGCACTCCAGGCCCGCGTGGATAATCTGGATGTTCGGCGTCTTGTTGAAAAGACGCTGATAGGTTTCACGCACCAGATGCATCACCGGCGAGTTGGCGTCCGGCTGCCAGCCCGGGTAGGCGCCTTTCGCTTCGGTTTTTGCACCGGCCAGCTTGCCCAGCGAATCCAGCATGCTCACGACATAATTTTTGCCGCTGTCGATCAGCGAGCGAATCAGGCAGTGAATCTGCACGTTGTCGCCGGTCATGGTCACCACACCGACGTTCAGCGAGGTTTCCACCACGCCTTTTGCCACATCAGAGTTGCGGATGACGCCGTTTGGCGTGGCGTTCAGCAGACGCACAAAGGTATCACGAGATTGGGCCGTCAGCGCAGGCTGCTCGTTAGCAACCGACTCCAGCAGCACAGTCAGGTTTTTCTCTTTGGCCGCCAGCTCGTTTTTCAGGATCGCCTGGTATTCATTAGCCAGCGCTTTCAGCGCGTCCGCTTTATCCGCGGCCACGGCGACCGTCGCGAACGCTTCACGCGGGATCGCGTTGCGCAGGGTGCCGCCGTTGAAATCGACCAGGCGCAGATCCAGCTCTTCAGCATGGCCTGCGAGGAAGCGTGCCAGCAGCTTGTTGGCATTACCTAAACCAACGTGGATCTCGCCGCCGGAGTGGCCGCCTTTGAGTCCTTTAAGGGTCAGCTTAAAGCTCTGGAAACCGGCCGGAACGGCTTCACGGGTCAGCGCCAGGTCAGAGGTGAAGTCGATACCCCCCGCGCAGCCCATGTAAATCTCACCTTCTTCTTCGGAGTCGGTGTTGATCAGGATATCCGCCTGCAGCCAGTTGGCCTGCAGGCCAAACGCGCCGTCCATACCGGCTTCTTCCGTCATGGTCAGCAGCACTTCCAGCGGGCCGTGAACCACGTTGTCGTCAGCCAGTACCGCCAGCGCGGAAGCCATGCCGATACCGTTGTCGGCGCCCAGGGTGGTGCCGCGCGCTTTGACCCACTCGCCGTCGATGTACGGCTGAATCGGGTCCTTAGCGAAGTCATGAACGGTATCGTTATTTTTCTGCGGCACCATATCGAGGTGCGCCTGCAGCACAACCGGTTTGCGGTTTTCCATACCGGCAGTCGCGCCTTTACGAATCAGAATGTTGCCAACCTGGTCGCGTTCCGCGTGTAAGCCTTTTTCTTTTGCCCAGCCCATGATGTGCTCAGCGAGCTGTTCTTCGTGATAGGAGGGGTGAGGAATAGAGCAGATTTTGGCAAAAATATCCCACAGCGGCTGCGGGGATAATTGAGACAGTTCAGACACGATAAGTCTCCTTACAATCACCTGCAAAAGTCGTTTGCAGATCGAGGGGTTAGCAATCAAATACACTACAAGCCCGGGCTTGCGCGATGGGGTTGAGAATACCACTTTCCGTGTACTCTGGTAGTGTAAACCACGTAAAAAGAGTCGTCGTGGCCGCTTAACGCTGGTTTTTAGCGCGTCAGATCTCTATAATCTCGCGCAACCATTTTCCCCCTCGAACATTATTTAAGCCGTATTACACAGGCTGGGACACTTCACATGAGCGAAAAATACGTCGTCACCTGGGACATGTTGCAGATTCACGCCCGCAA
>NZ_VOJB01000075.1:27139-56196 GCF_007910085.1 Klebsiella sp. ME-303
ACTGGCCAGCCGTCTGCTGCCGGTTGAGCAATGGAAAGGCATTATTGCCGTTAGCCGCGGCGGACTGGTACCGGGAGCCTTACTGGCGCGTGAACTGGGCATTCGTCATGTTGATACCGTATGCATCTCCAGCTACGACCATGATAACCAGCGCGAGCTGAAAGTGCTGAAACGTGCGGAAGGCGATGGCGAAGGCTTTATCGTCATCGACGATCTGGTGGATACCGGCGGTACCGCCGTGGCGATCCGCGAAATGTATCCCAAAGCGCACTTTGTCACCATTTTCGCCAAGCCGGCAGGCCGCCCGCTGGTGGACGATTACGTTGTGGATATTCCGCAGGATACCTGGATTGAACAGCCGTGGGATATGGGCGTGGTGTTTGTACCGCCTATCGCAGGTCGTTAATTCTTCAGGACAGTGCTATTTACCACGCCCGGCTTGCCGGGCGTGGTTTTTTTTATCCTTTAGCAGGTTACAATATCCGGAGTGGCACTACGACGGAGACNGCTGGCCACACGCCTGCTGCCGGTTGAACAGTGGAAAGGCATTATTGCCGTTAGCCGCGGCGGTCTGGTACCGGGAGCACTACTGGCGCGTGAACTGGGTATTCGTCATGTTGATACCGTTTGCATCTCAAGCTATGACCACGATAATCAGCGTGAACTGACCGTGCTGAAACGTGCTGAAGGCGATGGCGAAGGCTTTATCGTGATCGATGACCTCGTCGACACCGGCGGTACCGCCGTAGCCATCCGCGAAATGTATCCGAAAGCACATTTTGTCACTATCTTCGCAAAACCGGCCGGTCGCCCGCTGGTTGATGATTATGTTGTTGATATTCCCCAGGATACCTGGATTGAACAGCCGTGGGATATGGGCGTGGTGTTCGTACCGCCTATCGCAGGTCGTTAATTTCCAGCATAAATGCTAATTACCACGCCCGGTTTTGCCGGGCGTGGTTTTTTTTACCCTTGCGCAGGTTACAATAGCTTCAGTGGCAACATGATGGAGGCTGCACATGTCCCAGGCTAACCTTAGCGAAACGCTGTTTAAACCCCGATTCAAACATCCGGAAACCTCCACGCTGGTGCGTCGGTTTAATACCGGAGCGCAGCAACCGATCCAGTCTGCGCTCAGCGGTAATCACGTTGATCACTGGTATCGATTGATTAACCGCCTGATGTGGATCTGGCGTGGCGTGACGCCGCAGGAAATCCTCGACGTGCAGGCGCGCATCGTCATGAGCGATGCCGAGCGAACCGACCCGGAGCTTTACGATACGGTCGTTGGCTATCGCGGCGGCAACTGGATCTTTGAATGGGCCAAACAGGCGATGGACTGGCAGCAGAAGGCCGGTCAGGAAGCGAATCTGCTCGTGAGTGGTCGTCACTGGCTCCATGCGGCAAACCTTTACAGCATTGCCGCCTATCCGCACATCAAGGGCGACGAGCTGGCGGAACAGGCGCAGGTGCTGGCATACCGGGCTTATGAAGAAGCCGCTCAGCGCTTGCCCGGCAAGCTGCGAGAGCTGGAGTTCTCTATCCCCGGCGCCGCGCCGATCACCGGTTTCCTGCATATGCCGCCAGGCGATGGGCCGTTCCCGACGGTACTGATGTGCGGCGGGCTTGACGCGCTACAGACCGACTATTACAACCTGTATGAAAACTATTTTGCGCCGTTGGGTATCGCTATGCTGACCGTGGATATGCCTTCCATCGGTTTCTCCTCAAAATGCAAGCTGACCCAGGATACCAGTCTGCTGCACCAGTATGTGCTGCAGCATCTGGCTAATGTGCCCTGGGTCGATCATACCCGCGTGGCCGCCTTTGGTTTCCGTTTCGGCGCGAATATCGCCGTGCGGCTGGGCTATCTTGAGTCCCAGCGCCTGAAGGCGGTGGCCTGCCTGGGGCCGATGGTACACGGCCTGCTGGTGGACCCGCTGCATCAGGGGCGGGTGCCGGAGATGTATCTTGACGTTCTGGCTTCGCGGCTGGGGATGCATGACGCTTCCGACGACGCGCTGCGCGTTGAGCTTAACCGCTATTCCCTGAAGGTTCAGGGGCTGCTGGGGCGCCGCTGCCCCACGCCGATGCTCTCAGGCTTCTGGAAAGACGATCCGTTCAGCCCGGAGGAGGAGTCGCGGCTGATTACTTCATCATCATCCGATGGCAAGCTGCTGGAGATCCCGTTCAATCCGGTCTATCGCAATTTCGATCACGCGCTGCGGCAGATCGCCCGCTGGATTAGCCATAGATTTAGTTAATATATTGCTAAATTCTATCGATTTGGTAACGTCATGGCATCACTAAAGGAGATCGCAATGACGTTACCGAGTGGACACCTGAAGAGTAAGCTGATTAAGAAATTCACGGCGCTTGGCCCTTACATCCGTGAGGAGCAATGTGAAGACAACCGCTTCTTTTTCGATTGCCTGGCTGTTTGCGTCAACGTAAAACCAGCGCCTGAAAAACGCGAGTTCTGGGGATGGTGGATGGAGATGGAAGCGCAGGAATCGCGTTTCACCTATAGCTATCAGTTTGGATTGTTCGACAAAGAGGGCGTCTGGCGTCCGGTCGCGATTGACGATCCTGAAGTCACTGAAAAGCTTGAAAAGACGCTACGTGGTTTTCACGAACGAGCCGAAGCGTTGCTGGCGACGTTCAGTCTTAAGCTGGAGCCCGCCGATGATTTTAGCGAACCGGTTAAGCTGAGAGCCTGAGTTCCGGTCAGCGGCTGTCATCCTGCTCGCAATAAAACCCGCGTTTCGACCAGCGCGGGTTTCCTTCCCAGGCAAACCCGCGCTAAATACCGTTTAATACCCGACAGGGTTGACCGACGGCAATCATTCCTGCGGCCAGATCTTTGGTCACCACCGTGCCTGCCCCAACCTTGACGTTGTCGCCCAGCGTGACCGCGCCAATCACCACGGCGTGGGCGCCAAATTCGACGTTATCGCCGATGCGCGGGCTGTCGCCCTCACGGCCCTGACTGTCGGTCACGCTGCCAATCGTGACGCCCTGGCGCAGGGTGCAGTTCTGGCCGATGACCGTTCCCCGATTAATCACGATGCAGTGCGGATGATACAGCTTCAGCCCATAGCCAATGCGCGCTCGCCACGGCAGCTCAATGCAAAATAAACACTCGTTAATCACGATATTGAGAATAACGAAGGGGATACCGCAGATCTTCCACAGAGGATTACGGCTGCGATAGAGCGTCGCCAGACGATAAAGCAGAACCGCGATTTTCGCTTTTATGCCGCCGCAGGATTTGATTTCCCGGGCGACCAGCCTGATAGCCTCAAACATGGTTATTCCTTAAGGTTAAACGAAGCCAGTGAATACCATCCATCACCGGTTTTACCTTCGTTAGCGAGTTGAATACGCGGCTGGCCCTGATAATTGGTCAGGGCCGCTTCCAGACGATATTGGCCGCCCGGGAGTCCGGCAGGCAGCGGCAGCGTAGCGCTGCTGTGATGATCGCCGGGCAGCCACTGGCGAACGTCATCCGCCGTTTTGATTTGCGTAACGGTCGTTCCGGCGTCATTGACTATCCGCCATTGCACAAGGTACGGGAGATAGGCTGGCGCGACGCCGTCGTTACGCCAGGTGACGTTTAGCGTAAGCGGCATGCCGCTGCGTACGGGCGTATCCCATTCCAGCTGACCCACCCGGTAGCGGTAGCCGATTCGCAATAACGCGCTATCAACGATATCGCGATACGCTGCCGGCACCGGACGCGATTTCAGATTCAAGGTACTGGCGTGCTGCGCTAATGCCCAGTCGAAGCTTGCCTGGACCTCTTCGCGGGTATAGTGCTGCACGCTTTCCCACTCCGCCATATAACCGCAAATTTCCAGGCTAACGGGGGCGTGCTGCCAGCTATCATTAAACCCGGACCACGCCGTCTGCGCCGCGGCCAGGCGTTGAGGATAATCATCGCGCATATGGCTCCACTCTGCGGAAAAGTTATGCCAGTCTCCCCAGCAATCCGCGCGCCACCCCGCGCCTTTTTGGCTGGCCCAGGCCAGCGAATTACCGCCGCTGATTAGCATGATTTTGGGCGTTTTCGGGAAGCTGCTGAAGTGCATATCAACGTAGCGATTGAGCTGCTCCGGAGCGTACTTTTCCAGCAACGGCGCAACGTCAGGGAAATTGGAGTTGTGCCATTCCCCCCACGAACCCACCATGCCGATATCGACAAACGCGAGGTTCGGATTGCCGTCATAACGCGCGCCGAGGGCGTTAAGCAGCTTTTGCGCATAGGCGATAAAAGTCGGATCGCTGAGGTCCGGCACAAAGGTTTTGCCATTTTCGACCCATTGTCCCTGAATGCCTTTTTTGATAAGCCAGGCGGGGATTTTCGAGCCCGATTGCGGTTCATCGAGCGCCATGAAACGCAATCCGACGTTCATCGCCGGCTGATGCCGGGCGGCGACGCTGAAAGCACGATCGATCGGCGCAAAATCATAGACGCCTTCTTCAGGCTCCAGATCGCTCCAGTAAAAGCGATCGTATTCAAACCCGGTGTCCGGATACTCTTTCAGAGAAGGCTTCTGGCCATAACCATCGTGGAAACTGGCCACGCCGATCCCTGGGTTCGTTAACAGACCGGTAAAGGCCGGCGGGGTGATAACCGTGCGTTCAGCCAGCACTGCCGCTGAGGGTATGACTCCGGCCAGCAGTAGCGCCACAAGCAGCGCGGCGCGGCGCAGCGAAAAAGAGCTCATCGTTAATTCACTTTATCGTGGAGGTTCACAAACCACGTCCAGATACCGACGTGGAAGTTTTTAAACACATCGATACCCAGCGCGGATTTCAGCATATAGAGCGCCAGCAGCACCGCAAGAATGGCGAACAGCACGGCGATGGTAATCGCCAGGGTGGAGAATATACGCCCGAGCAGCGTACTCTCTCGCGGAATTTTGCGCAGATCGCGGCCGCATAAAAAGACCACGAAATAGCGGCGATGCAGAAAAGGAAAACTGTGGCGAAAATCGATGCGATGGCGCGAGGCCAGGCTCGATCTCACCAGCGCCTGTTCAATACCGCGCTTTTGCTCCGGCGTGAGTGAGGTTTCTGTTTCCGGGTCAAGCGCGGAATAAAAGCGCTCGACGACCAGGTCGGATGTTGATTTAGTCACGGTTGACTCTTATTCGTTAAACGCTGATAGACCTGAGCGGTTTTTGCCGCAATGTCCGGCCAGCGGTATTTGGGCATCAGTTGGCTGTAATCCGCGGTCTCCTCGCCGCGCCAGGACTGGAGCTTTTGCGCCAGCGCGGCGACATTGCCCGTCGGAAAATAGACCTCGGCAGGCAGGCCAATCTCGAGGTTGGCCGGGATATCGCTGACGATAACCGGCAGTGACCAGGACATGGCCTCCAGCAGGGCAATGGGCAGCCCTTCGTGATAAGACGGTAGAACAAAAAGCCCGGCCTGTGAGAACAAAGTGTGCAGCGGATCGCCGCTAATAAAACCGGTCATGATCGCTCCCGGGGTTTCGGCCGCCTGCTTCTTCAGCCGCTCGCTGTACTCATCGGGATGGTCGGCATCGCCAATCAGCACCAGCGGCAGCGAACAGTTCGAGGCTTTGTAGGCGGCAAGCAGATCGTGCAGCCCTTTTTCTTCCACAAAACGGGCGACGGCGACAACGTATTGCCCGGCTTCCAGCGAATACTGATTCAGCGTGGCCCGTCGCGTCTCTTCGGCGGGAAGCTGCGGTTGGCGCACGCCGTTATAGATCACGTTAGCGTTGGTACGGCCGTGTTTGGTCTTAATCAGCGTATTAATCACTTCCGAGATAACAATAACCTCGTTGGCATATTTCACCGCCCATTTCTCACCGAGGCGCAGCATCTCTTTCGCCATTTTGCCCCACTTCTGGCGATCGTAGTCCGGGCCGTGGTGGGTAAAAACGACGCGTTTGCCGAGCAGGCGCAGCAGCGGGACCACCAGGCCTGGGCCGACCGCGTGAACGTGAACCACATTTGAGCCGTCAAACAGGGTGCTGAAGGCGGCCAGCGTAGAGTGAATAATGGCTTCGAATTTACGGCTTTTGGGCGCCCACAGGCTTTTCAACCGCACGCCTTTATATTCGCTACGGCGATAGTCCACGTACGGTGAGCGGGCAATGACGCAGATATCGGCGTGATTCTGGTGATAGATTTCCGGATAGAGATTCTGGCAGTGGGTCTCAACGCCGCCCTGGACGTTCGGAATACCGCGGGTGCCAAGCACCGTCACTTTGAGCTTCATTTCGCTTCCCCCACGAGCTGCTGATAGAGTTCCTGCAGAACCTGCATATGCCGGGCGAGATCGTATTTCTCCTCTAAACGCTGGCGTGCGTTGATGCCCATTTCACGCGCCTGCTGCGGATTGACGGCCAGGCTATCCATGATGCGCGCCAGCGCGTCGGCATCCCCGGGTTCCACCAGATAGCCATCAATGCCATCGCGAATTTGCTCCGGAATGCCGCCGATATTGCCGCCGACGACGGGGCGACCGAACGCCATGGCCTCCAGCACCGACATCGAGCAGTTTTCATAATATTCGGAAGGGACGATCACTGCCCGCGCGCCGCGAATCAACGCGTTGAGCGCGTCTCCGTGGCGCATATAGCCGAGAAATTCCGGACCGCTAAAGCGAGCGCGCAGGTCGCTGCCGAGAGGGCCATCGCCGACGATTTTCAGCGGCATGGACTGCTGCATTTTTTGCTGCGCCAGCGCCAGGGTGGCGACGCCTTTCTCACGGCTCAAGCGGCCGATATAGAGGAAATAATCTCCCGCCGTATCGCCCGGGATCGTGGTGCTGGCATCAATACCGTTGACGATCACATCGATCCGCGACCTGGGTAATTTACGCCGCAGCGTCTGACGCATAAATTCGCTGGGAGCGATAATGCAATCGAGCATGGCGTAATTTTGCGCGAACTTTTGCCAGTAGGCCTCAAGCGAGAGCAGCAGGCTTTTAAAGGTATCGCCCTGCTGGCAACGATGGCGAAAGGCATTGCTCACCGAACCGGTAAGACAGTCATCGCAGACGTGGCCATCGCGTAGCATGGTGTACGATGGGCAGACGATTTTATAATCGTGCGCCGTCAGTACGGTTTTGCAGCCAAAGCGCTTAGCGACGCCAATCAATGCGGGCGTCAGCTGGTGGTAGATATTATGAAAGTGCACAATATCCGGACGCTGCTCCAGCAGCAGGGTGTTGAGCTTATTGCAGGCCTCAGCGTTGTAGATAAAGTCGATGCCCGCTTTGAGCTTGCCCGTCAGCCCGTGGCTTTGATGATAATCCACGTTATGTACGAAGAAGCTTTCCCAGGGCGAAGGCTTATTTTCCGCATGCTGCATGCTGAAGTCGACAACCTGATAGCCCGCTTGCAGCATGGCGTCTCGCTCCTGGAAAAAAACGGTTTCCGCTCCGCCCTTAATAAAAAAGAATTTATTAACGAATAATATTTTCATGTTCTGTCTGGATATGTTTTGGGTTGGAGACGGTCACGGCGGGTTGTTTCAGCGGATCGCGAACGGCGTTAATCAGGCCTCGCACCATACCTGCGGAAAATAACGATAAGTTGATCACGCTCTGGACACCGTCCCGCAGCGACTTATTTTTAATCGCCTTCAGCGCGATAAACGCCAGCAGCGGAAGCAGGGCGATAATAATCACCCCGGGATTGAGCGACAGGAGGCAAATAATCAATACCAGGATATACAGCGTGAATATCAGTTCGTTGCGAACAATCTTAAGCGCGGCGGGGAAATGCTTTTTTCCCCAGCAGTTGCGTAATAGCTCACCCGGCGCCCATAAAAAACCGTTCTTCCAGCGATAGGTCAGCATTTTAAATGTCGGCATGGTATAGGACGCATGGCTAAAATAGGGCGCGGCGAGGCGGTGGAGTTTATAGCCCGCGGCCTGCAAGCGGATCCCCAATTCGGCTTCTTCATAACCGTGAAGGTTAAGATTGGTCAGATAGCCAATTTTCTCGATTGCCGAACGGCGGTAAAGGCCGCCGCCGCCAAGATGATCGGTATCGCCCTGCGGATAGATAAGATGCAGACGCTGCTTGCGCGATTTAAACTCATAGTTAGCGGCGTCATCCATCTCGACGCTGCCCGCCACGCCCGCATATTCGGGATGCGTTTCAAGAAACGCCACGGCGGTGTCGAGAAAACCCGGCTCCAGCTCCATATCGCCGTCCAGCAGCAGCAGATAGTCCCCTTCGCTGAATAACCAGCCCAGCTGGTGGCCCACGCCGCAGCAGCGATCTTTCGCGTTATCGAGGCAGACCACCATCGCGTCTTTGGCGACGGCCAGCTCCCGGGTATTATCGGTGGACAGGCTATCGGCGACGATAATCTGATGCGGGTAAGGCTGCAATTGTTTGCGGACGCTGTCGATCGTTTTTTCAATACCCTGCGCTTCGTTGAGGGTCTTAATGCTGACGGTAATTGATGGCGTTTTATTCATATTGGGTACCGGAGTTCAGACGGACGGAACGATGAATGACAATAAGCGCCCCGAGGGCCAGCCATAATAAAAACTGTAGCATGGGAATGATCATCAGGATCTGGCTGTAGGGAAGGCTGAGCAAACAGCCAATGGCAAAGACGTAAAACGCAGGCGCGGAGCTGAGCAGCTGTAAATCTTCCCGTTTGAGATCGCAGCGGGAAAAGGTCTCTTTGGGCCGCATGCCGATGAGAATAGCGGCAATCATGGCGATAAATAAGATCACGCCGATAATACCGACTTCCCACAGCATCATGCTCAGCGCGGTGGAGTCGAGTATCAGATGATACCAGGCGCCGATATAGCCGGGGGAGACGGTACTGCCGCTGTTGGTAGCGTTCAGACCGTAGCCAAACAGCATCCCGCCGGGGCCAAAAAGCTCGTTATGCTGGAGCCAGAAGAAAATAGTGGTAAACCGACCGAGCTCGCCGCTTTCCATAATGTAATTGGTATCAAAGATATAGCCGAGGGAATCGATAAATACCGAGAGCGCGCTTTTGGTCGGGTCCCCGCCGAAGGCCGACGAGTAATTGGACGCCAGAATGGTGATAGCGGCAAAAATTAGCACCACCATTCCGGCGGCGATAATCATCAACGAGCGCAGGGTGACTTTGCTGATGCCGCTGACGTAAGCGGGCATGATCCACAGCAGCGCCAGTAAGAAAGGCGACAGCAGAATCACGAATTTTACCTCGCCCACCACGCAGAGGAAAAAGGCCAGCACGATATGCGCCGCCATCGACTTGAACGAGCAGATACCGTGCTTAAATTCGGACACCTTCAGCAGCATAATCAGCAGGCAGAACATCCCCATGGCCGCGGTATTGCCGCCGCCCATCGGGTCGCCGCCAAACGTGCCGACCACCGAATCCCACTTTTCATCCTCGCCGCGCAAAGCCACGCGTTTTGGCACCACCACCAGCACCTGATAGATAGCCAGCGGGAACTGGACGTAGAACAGCCAGTAAAATAGCCGGGTCAGGCGGTGCAGCTGCGACTCGCGAAACATGCCGAGCAGCATGCAAAACATCACCAGCGACAGGGCCAGTTCGTTTTTGAAGCCGACGATGGCGGTAACGATGCCGGATTGTAAAACCGTGGCGCAGAGGCTAAGGATGATAAACGTCAGATACAGCGCCAGCACCACCTTCTCGCGCGCGCTAAGCGCCAGCGGCTGCGGCCGGCTTTGCATCATCAGCAGGACCACCATCACCAGCACCATGAAAAAGGGGAGCCACAGCACGGCTGCCACGCCGGTGAAATACTGAATCGTGCCGCAGAAGACGATGGTCGTCAGCGCGAATACCTCCAGATAGCGACCGGTGTTTAGCTGCATATTTTCTGCTCCTGCCGGGAGAGCTGTAGCGCCCGTTTGTTCATTTTCAGCAGGATGAACAGATAGCGAATGCTGGTCAGCACGGAGAACGTCAGGAGGGCTATCTCATAGCGCTGGCCCAATTCAGGCAGCGCGATAAAAGCGACGATAATAATCAGCAGCTGCTCGATCTGAATGCGTAAAAAATAGCGTTTAGAACCAAAGATAAGCTCAATAACGGTCAGCGGACTGACGGCCAGCGCGGCGAACAGATAAGGCAGCATATAGCGTGAGGTCGGAATGGAATTGAGCCACTCCTGACTGAAGCCCAGGCGCATGACCAGCGGATAGAAAATCCAGATCCCAAGGATACAGATCAGCGCCGCGGCCATCAGCAGCAGGCGAATCTTTTTGTACTCCGGATAGTTAAAGGTGCCGTTGCGAAAATCCATCGACCATTTTGAAAAGATGGAGTTGCGCACCGCGTTACCGACAATCATCACCGGTGATAAACAGAAGCGGCTCACCACCGAGAAATAGCCCGCGACCAGCGGTGAAAACCAGATATTTATCAACATCGTCGGCAGATTATTGCTGGCCATCGCCAGCACTTCCGCGCTGCCGACGCGGCTGAGGTGCTGCCAGTGCTGGCGCGCAAAAAGGCCGTTCGCTCGCGGTGAAAAGTGCGCCGGCGTCAGGGTGCTGAAGCGAAACAAACGCAGCAGGCAGAGGCCGAGCAGCAGCAAAATGCCCGCCATCCAGGCAATATAGAACAGCGTGGTATTCGGCATCGCCAGCAGAGCTATCGCCACCACCAGCGACACGGCGATACGCTGGAAGGTGAGGAACTGATAGTTACCGCCGCGCAGCGAGAGGTTCTCGGCGATCAAAACCAGCGCATAGCCGAAGGTGAGCAGGTAGAGAAACGCGATATTGAGATGGAATATCAGTCCGGTGATGACCGCCCACGGCAGCGCCAGAAGCAGGCTTTGCAGCAGGCAAAACACCACGTTCTGCCCCAGCTCATGCTCTTCCTGGCGCGGGATCAGCAGCTGCGACGCAAAGGTGCAAACCTGTGCGCCAATCAGCACGTTGCTGTAGATCATCGCATAGTGCCCGACTTCCGCCATGCCGTAGCGATGGGAAATCAGCCATACGGAAAAAGCGCCGATCGCCTGCGAGAGGACCGAGGAGCTGGCGATTGAAGAAATACTCTTAATTAAGTTCATAATCGCTACTTCGGTGAAATCAGTTCGCCCATGCCGCGCTCGGGCAGGCGTTTGCCCTCCTGCGTCTCCAGGTTCTCTTCTTGCACCCGGTTAAGCATGGTGGCGACAGGCGTTGGCGCAGCGGCTTGCAGACGATGTTGCGCGTCGCGGATGCGCGACGCCTGCTCGCCTGCGTTGACCACCAGCAGGCTGATATCGACGTGCGGCGCCAGCAGCAGGGCGTCCTGGGCTAGCCCGAGCGATGGCGCATCAATAATCAGATAATCGTAGGTCTGCCGCAGCGTCGTCAGCAGCGCCGGGAGCCGTTCAGAAGTGAGCAGCAGCAGGGCTGAGTCGCTGAGTTCGCCTCGCGGCATAAAATCCAGCGTCTCGGAAAGGGGGGCCATCGCCTGGGACGCGGCGCTGCGGCCATCAAGACGCTCGCTGAACCCTGTTTTATGCTGAGGATAGCGCGCGGAGAGCCCCGCGCTTGCCAGATAATCTATATCGATGAGCAAGGTTTTGCCTGACTTAGCGGCGGACCACGCCAGCATTTCGGCAATCAGGCTGCTGCCTGCATCGGCCTGCGCCGAGGTTACCAGTATCGTCCCGCTATGAGTATTCTGGCCGAGCAGCGCCAGGCGCAGGCTGTGGAGCATATCGGCATACAGCAGGTTCTGGAACGTCAGCTTCGCGCTGTTCGCCTGAGGCAACAGCGGAAACTCACCGCTGGCATCAAGGCCCGTTTTGGCTTTCAGTTCGCTGATGCTGTTCACCGTTTTGTCGAGCGCGGTGCTGACTATCAGGTACATGATGTACAGCGCCAGCGCCATCAGGGTCGCCATCACGATAAGCAGACCGCGCTGCGGTTTAGAAGGAAGATTTGGCGGCACGGCGGCATCGTAGATCACTTCATCGGGAACCGAAAAGCTCTCGGAGAGCTTCTGCTCATTCGCCCGCTGATACAGCGATTTATACAGCTCTTCGGTTTTGTTCAGCGCGGTCATCATGGTGTTGTATTTGTCGCGCCTGGCGCCCAGCGCCTGGAAGTCGGCTTTCTGATCGTCGAGCATCTTCTGATAGTGCTGCTCATCGTCCAGCGCAATCTGATACTGCTGACGTAAGCCGTTAAGTAGTTCCCCCAACACCTGGCCTATCTGCCCGTTGACGACCTGCAGCTGGGCCTGAGCCTGAAGATATTTCGGATGCTTAGGGCCATAGTGTTTTGCCGCTTCCGATAAGTTACGCCGCGTCTGGATCAGCGCGATACGCAGATCCTGAATCTGCGGATGACCGGAAATTTCCGGCAGCGAGATGATGGCTTCCGGCGCTTTTCCCTGCTGACGGCGCACTTTGTCCCACACCGTTTGCGCTTTCAGACGGCGCTGGGTGGCGTCGGCCAGATGGTTAATCACGATCCCCAGGCGCTCGGTCTCGTAGCCATCCATGCTGCGAAAGGTCAGCAGGCCATTTTGTTTGAGAAAATCATCGATGTCGGCTTTCTGGCGATCGAGCTTATCGCGCAGATCGTCCATCATTTTCTCGTTCCAGCCCTGGGCCTGAAGTAAGATTTTCTGCTTCTGCGCCAGGCTGTAATCGATAAACGCCTGCGCCACGCCGTTGGCGATATCGGCGGCTTTTTGCGGCGATTTCGCCTCCATCGAAACGGATACCAGCTGCGTGGTGCGCACGCCGGAGATGGTCAGGTTTTTTTGCAGGGCGCGCAGCGCATTATTGACCCGTGCGGCCTCATCAAGATTGTCCCCGCCGTTAAATTCCGGGTCCCGATCCAGCTTTAGCGCTTTTACCGCGGCTTCCAGCACGACGCGGGAGCCCATCAGCGCGTATTTGGTTTCATAGTAATCGCTGCGGGTGGAATCATAGTTTTCCAGCCGCGGCAGGGGGGTAACATCCTGCGACTGCGCTTTAAACAGCACCGTCGCGGTTGCGGTATAGCTGGATGACATAAAGCGCGTCAGGATCCACGACGCCGCGGCAGCCACCACCACCACCACCAGGCACCAGATCAGCTTGTGCTTAATTTTGTTGAAATAAGGCGTGAAGTCGATAAAGCCTTCTTTCTTCTTTCCATTTTCAACTAATGAAATAGCCATATCAGAAGAAACTCATGCCAATGATGATGGTATCTCCGGCCTGTACGGCGGAGTCGGCGGCGACGTTTTCCAGCAGTTTACCGCTGCGAAACTGACGAATGCGGATGTCATGGCGATCGGCGCGATCGGTAAAGCCGCCGGCCAGCGCAATGGCTTTTTCAGCGGTTAAGCCCGGTTCCCAGGCGTAACCGTCCGGTTTTTTGACTTCGCCTAACAGATAAATTTTACGGTATTCGGCAATGCTCACGGTCACCATTGGCGCCTGCAGATAGTTACCGCGCAGCTTATCGGCAATTTCGTTGCCGACCTGTTCAGGCGTTTTCCCTTTCAGCATCAGGGAGCCTATATAAGGATAATCAACGCTGCCGCTATTATCGATTTTTACGCGCATAGTGAGATCCTGCTCGCCGGAAACCGCGATATTGATCTCATCTCCCTGGTCCAGATGATAAACGGCATCCGGCGGCGTTCGGATCGTCTGCGGCGGCGCCGAACAGCCCGCCAGCCATAGCGCCAGAAGAGAAATCACCGCCCGTTTTCCATAGCTAAGGATCATATTTGTACCTGTGTCATAAAAATAATGGCCGAGTCGTTGTAGCCCAGCGTGCGCTCGACCTCATGGTCATAGTCCGGGCCAATATAAAAGGCATCTTTTTCTTTATTAGAATGCATCGTGTTCCATTGCAGCTTCAGCTGAAAATTAACGGATGGACGGTAGTCGTAGTTGAAGGTGAGCGACACGAGGTTTGATCGATCTTTGCGTCCGTTGGTCTGGTGTTTGTAATCCTCTGTAATATAAGAGTAATCAACCAGAGTGGAGAACCTGTCGACCAGCCAGTGGTGCTCATAGCCCAGACCGAAATTTGATACCAGAATATAGCCGCCGGAGTCGGTGGGATCTTTTATTCGTTGTGAACTATGTAAGTTGAGCTTTATCTGTTCAAGTGGTTTCCAATCGGCGTTAATATCCCAGTTCAGGCCGTTGAATCCCTGCGAGTCGGGATTATGGATAAAATCTTTATACAGCCAGGCGACGTTGCCGTGGATCTCGGTCTTGCCGGAAAGACGATTTTTCATGCCGACCAGCAGATAATATTCATTACTGTCTTTTAACGGGTTGAGCTCATAGCGACGCTGGTTGGTAATAAAACTGTAGCGATAGCGCAGCGTTTTGGCTTTTTGATCAAAAAGCTCGGCGACCAGGCTGTTTTCATGCCACTCCTGATCGTGCATGTAATAATGAAAGTCGGCGCTGGCGTCCTCAATGCTGTCGAGATTGCGAAAGCGCAGCTGCTTATGCATTAGCGCAACTTCTGCTTTACCGCGCCCTTCCGGCGCCCCGTAGCTATAGCGCAGTTCACTGTTAAAGAAGCGCGTGGCGATGGGCTTATTAATGCCAAACTCTTTAAACTGCTCGGGGAGAAACCCCTCGGTGGTATCGCGGCCGCGCTCTTCATGGCCGAACGTTTCATCGAGATCCAACGACAGTCCGTGCATGCTTCCGAAGCGCCACTTGCCGTTAAACATAAAAAAATGATTGTCGCGGTTATCTGCGCTATCGCTGGCGTAGCGGCGGTAATCGCCGGAGTACATCAATAAATAACGGTCCTCGTAGCGTTCGCCGATGGCTTTGAAAATCGGCTTAACGCCTTGATAAGCGGAGCCGATTTCATTCCCGCCGTAGCGTTGCCAGGTCACGTTGTCATTGTAACCGACGTCATAACCCACCTGGCTCTCGAAATCGATGCCAGCCACACCGGTATGTGGTTTTGCCTGCAGGTCAGCCCATGCGTAAGGCATCGCCAGCAAACCTGCGAGGAAAGTGAGTTCAGAACGCATTCTTCCCCACAAATCCGCGGAAAAACGTTAAAAACACAATTTTAATGTCCAGCAGCAGCGACCACGACTGAATATATTCCAGATCGTACTGAATGCGTTTTTCCATTTTATCAATCGTGTCGGTTTCGCCGCGAAAACCGTGTATTTGCGCCAGCCCGGTAATGCCGGGCTTCACTTTATGGCGGATCATGTAATTTTCCACCAGCACGCGATACTGCTCATTATGCGCGACCGCGTGAGGGCGTGGGCCCACTATCGACATGGTTCCCTGTAGCACGTTAAAAAATTGCGGCAGTTCGTCAAGAGAGGTTTTACGTAAAAAGGCGCCGAAGCGGGTAATGCGCGGATCGTTACGCGTTGCCTGGGTCACTACCGCGCTGTTTTCCATCACGCGCATGGTTCTGAACTTCCAGACGGGGATCTGTTTACCGTTCAGGCCGTAACGGTTTTGTTTAAACAGCACCGGGCCCGGCGAAGTCAGCTTAATGCCGATCGCCACCGCCAGCATGACCGGCAGGCTGACCAGGGTAAAAAAAGCGCCAAGCACGATATCTTCTATACGCTTGAGTACCGCGCCTTCGCCTTCAAACGGCGAGGTAAAAATGCTGATCGTCTGAATATTGCCGAACATCCGCAGTTGAGAAATATGTGAGCTGTAGGAAAACAGGTCCGGTACCAGAAACACATCTACGGTGGTGTCGGAAAATTCATTCAAGAACTGGCGAATACGCTGCTGGGCGACCATCGGCAGGGCAATATAGACTTCATCGATTTCTCCGGCTTTCGCCAGCGCCAGCAGGTCTCGTGAGTTGCCTTTTTTCTCAATGCTGAGCAGGCGACTGTCGCGCTGCACGGCGCGGTCCTCAAAGAAGGTGATGTCAATCCCGTCGTGGGTATACTCCTTAAACAGCGCCTGCTCGATGGCCAGCCCGGCTGGCGTTATGCCTAAAATAGCCACCTTGAGTCTGGATTTGAAAAAATAGCGGCTGGAGATAACGCGAATCAGAAACATACTAATAAATATGGCAATCGAGCACAGCACAATAATTTCAGCTAATCGCACCGCGTTTGTGCTGGCGTGATTGTTCAGTAATAATTCGGCGCTTACAAACAATAAAAATGATAACAAGCCGCTTATACTGACGCTGAAAAACAATTTAGTTAATTTTTTTAAATACTGGCCTTTAAACTGACCAGAATATAGCTGAAAGTGTTCATTGGCTCTGATAAAAATCAGTGAATATATTATGCCCAGGAACAGAGAGGCCGTTGAGGGTTCGACGAAAAAGTATTTTAAATAAGCGAAAATGAACAAGTTGACGGCAATAAAATCCAGTAGCTTCATCAGCTTACTATAGCGGGCGTTGTATATTTTAATGGTGCTATCCGTCATCTTTTTGCTCGTTTTATAGTCAATAAAATGATGTCCTGTCCTTCTTTAAAGCTGAATTTATGTCTATGAATCTATTCAAAAATTAAGCTTTAGCTCGGCGTTGATTATTGTAGCCTACGATTAATCTTATGTCGAACCTGCCCCGGACTGAGAGGAGATAACTTTTCCTGACGTGCAATAATATTTTTATCATTGCCTGAAGCATAAAAATGGCGGTTACGATTAAATAGGGGCGGAGAGACCCGGGTGGCAAACGAATGGCCGTCAGGGCTACAGTTCCTGGCCGATCCGCACTTGAGCGTTAAAAAATCCGCGCCAGCGGGGCTGGCGCGTTTATCGGCTAAATCCCAATGCACATGTATTTGATTTCTAAGTAATCCTCGATGCCATACTTCGACCCTTCGCGGCCGAGACCGGAAGATTTCACGCCGCCGAACGGGGCGACCTCGGTGGAGATCAGGCCGGTGTTAATCCCGATAATGCCGTACTCCAGCGCTTCGCCGACGCGAAAGACGCGGCTCAGATCGCGAGCGTAGAAATAGGCCGCCAGGCCGAATTCGGTGTCGTTGGCCTGAGCAATAACATCCGCTTCATCTTTAAAGCGGAATAGCGGGGCGAGGGGGCCAAAGGTCTCTTCTTTCGCCACTTTGGCATCACCGGGGACATCCACCAGAATCGTTGGCTGAAAGAAATTTCCGCCGAGCTCATGAACTTTCCCGCCGGTTACTATTCGCGCGCCTTTGCCCAGCGCATCGGCGATATGCTCCTGTACTTTGGCGATCGCTTTCTCGTCAATCAGCGGCCCGATGGTGACGTTGGGCTGCAGGCCATCGCCGATTTGCAGCTTACTCACCGCCTGCTGAAGCTTTTCGGCGAAACGATCGTAGACGCCATCCTGGACATACAGGCGGTTGGCGCAGACGCAGGTCTGCCCGGCGTTGCGAAATTTGGAGGCCAGCGCGCCTTCGACGGCTTTATCCAGATCGGCGTCATCAAAAACGATAAACGGTGCGTTGCCGCCGAGCTCCAGTGAGACCTTCTTGATATCTTTCGCGCACTGTTCCATCAGCTGGCGGCCAATTTCCGTCGAGCCGGTAAACGAGAGTTTGCGCACCAGCGGGTTACCGGTGAGCTCATTGCCGACTTCACTGGCCGAACCGGTGACCACGTTAAACACGCCCTCGGGGATCCCGGCGCGGTTGGCGAGCTCCGCCAGCGCCAGGGCGGAGAACGGGGTCTGGCTGGCGGGCTTGAGCACCATCGTGCAGCCTGCAGCCAGCGCCGGACCCGCTTTACGGGTGATCATCGCCGAGGGAAAATTCCACGGGGTGATAGCGGCGGTTACGCCAATCGGTTGTTTAATCACCAGCAGCCGCTTGTCGGCCTGATGGCCGGGAATGGTATCGCCGTAGATGCGCTTGCCCTCTTCGGCAAACCACTCGATAAAGGAGGCGGCGTAGCTAATTTCACCTTTTGCTTCTGCCAGCGGTTTACCCTGTTCCAGCGTCATCAGGCGCGCCAAATCGTCCTGATGCTCCATCATCAGCTCAAACCAGCGGCGCAGGATAGCGGAGCGTTCTTTGGCGGTAAGGGCGCGCCATGCGGGCAGCGCGCCGGCGGCGGCATCGATAGCCTCGCGGGTTTCTGCGGCGCCCATTTTGGGCACGCTGCCCAGCTGCTGGCCGTTGGCGGGGTTCGTGACCGCAAGGGTCTCTTTGCTGCTGGCGTCGCGCCAGCGTCCGTTAATCAACGCCTGCTGGCGAAAAAGGGTAGGGTCGTTAAGTTGCATGGTTGCGTCCTGTCGTAAACTGTTTTAGCAGTGAATGCGTCCGGCTCGGCTGGGCCTGCCGTTTATAGAAGCTCCCGGCAGACGCAGCGGCATCAAACACCTGTCCCTGTTTAGTGTAGACGAATGCGTTCAGAGAACCGGGAGCAATGCTGGGTGATACAACAATAACCACAAATAATTTACGGATATTTGAACTGGCAGAACGTTATTGTGCAAACAATGCTGTATTTTTTATGCTCAATCCGCAAGAAAGGAGCGCTCTATGTCACAGCAAGAACGGTTTTGTCAGGCCTGTGGAATGCCGATGTCCGCCGGGGAGGCGAAAAGCGCAAGCGACGAGTACTGCGCCTGGTGCTGCGATAGCGAGGGGAAGCTTAAATCCTGGGAGGACGCCGTCTCCGGCCTGGCCGAGTTCCTCGATTCCTGGCAGAAGGTCGGCCCCGCGGAAGCGCGCAAGCGGGCGATGCGCTACTTAACGGCCATGCCCGCGTGGGCCCATAAAGCGGAAGAGTAACCCGCAGCCCGGAGCGCAACACTCCGGGCTTTTTTAGCGCGATCAGAACTTCCAGGAGACGCTGCCGACGATACTGCGCTCTGCGCCAAAGTAGCAGTAAGAGAGCGAGTTACAGGCGGCAACGTAGCTCTTGTCGGTCAGGTTATTCACGTTCAGCTGGGCGCTGAGGCCTTTAATTCCCACCTTCGACAGGTCATAGCCGATCGCCATATCCACCAGCGTATAGGACGGCAGAGTGTGCGTATTCAGGCGGTCGCTGGTAATGCCGTTGACGTAGCGCACGCCGGAACCCAGCGTCAGGCCATCCAGCGGGCCGCTTTTCACATCATAGCTCAGCCAGGCGCTGGCCTGATTGCGCGGCGCGTAAACGGCACGCTTGCCTTGCTCTTCCGGGCTGCTTTTCTTATAGCGAATGTCGGTGTAGGTATAGGCGGCCTGCAGGCGGAAGCTATCCGTTAGCTGGCTTATCGCCTCCAGCTCCACCCCTTTCGACTCAATTTCACCAATCGAACGATACGGATCGGTCGGCTCTTCTTTGGTGGCGATATTGGTCTGATTGATGCGGAATACCGAGGCGCTGAACTGGCTGTTCATTCCTTCCGGCTCATACTTCAGCCCGGCTTCCCACTGCTTGCCTTTCATCGGATCCAGCACGTTGCCGTTTTCGTCGGCGAAGCTGGTGGGCGTAAAGGCGGTGGAGTAGCTGATGTACGGGGCAAACCCGTTATCGAACAGATACAGCAGCGCGGCGCGGGTGCTGAAGTTGTTCTTATCCAGATCGCTGCGCGTTTGATTAAGCTTATCGATGTTGGAGACGCTGACCTGGTCGTAGCGCCCGCCGAGGGTCAAACGCCAGCGCTCCCAGGACATTTGATCCTGTAAATAGTAGCCGGTCTGGCGCAGCTTGTGCTTCTCGCGGCTGTACATGGTGATGTAATCCGGCTTCGCGCCGTAGACCGGATTAAAAGCGTCAATGGCCGGGAATGCGCCATAGTAGCCGGTGGTGTCGTTGCTGCGGTCCTGATAGTCGATCCCTATCAGCAGGCGATGGTTAACGGCCCAGGTATCGACGCTGCCGTCGAGCTGGTTATCGAGGGTGATGGCGTTCATCTTTTCGTCCGAGCCGGAATAGCCGCGGTTCAGCTCGGTTTCGTTCAGCCAGCCCGCGGCATAAACCTGATTCAGCTCGACTTTGGTATGCAGGTAGCGCAGCTTCTGCCGCACCGACCAGCCGTTATCAAACAGATGCTCGAAGTTGTAGCCGACCATATTTTCGCGGCGATCGTACTTGTCGTAGTCATCTTCTCCCTCGAAGAAGGTGTTAGCGATTTTCTTGCCGTAGTGCGGCACCACGGTACCTTCATAGGGGAGGCCCGAGTGGCTGCCGCCCTCCGGGTCGCGATGCAGATAGGCCATTAAATCAAGGCGCGTCTGGTCGGTGATGCGCCAGGTCAGGCTGGGCATAATCGCGTAGCGCTGCTCTTTTAAGGTATCAAACTGCGAGTCTGCATAGCGGGTCATGCCGCTTAAGCGCGCCGCCACGCGATCGTTATCGTCCAGCGCCCCGGTAACGTCAAACGCCGCCCCGCGCTGGTTGTTATTCCCGGCAAACAGCTTAATTTCTCCGCCGGGATCGAATGAGGGTTTACGCGAGGTGAGGGCGACGATGCCGCCGGGCGAAGAGCGGCCGTACAGCACCGAGGCCGGGCCGCGCACCACTTCGATATTTTCCAGGAACCACGGATCGACCACCAGCGAGCTGTGCGAGTTGGTATCGCCCATCATTTTCAGGCCGTCGAGATAGACGTTATCCAGGCTGCCGTCGGAGAAGCCGCGCAGGACGATATAGTCAAAGCGGTTGGAGGCGCCAATCTGGTTGCTGTAAACCCCGGGGGTATAGCTCACGGCCTGGCGGACGCTGATCGCGCCCTGTTCTTCAAACTGCTCGCGCGTGATAATAGACACCGATTGCGGGGTCTCTATATCCGGGGTGGCAATTTTGGTCGCGCCGCTCTGCATCTGCGAAGTGACCACGATGGTTTCGTTTTTTGTTGTTTCCTGGGCCAGCAGCGGGAAGGCGACGCCGCCGGTCACCCATCCTACCAGTAGCGCCAGGCGAGTTTTCGCAAACATGAACATCTCCAAAGGCATTTCTAATTGTTAATAAGAATTATTACCTTTTTGATGCTGTCTATAGCTATGCGCAATGCCAGGATACGTATGCGCGCTGCCAAAGCCGCTGACTATTTTTCGCAAAAAGGGGAAAAATGGATTAGCCCGGCTTTTGCACATCGCAGGGCGAGATGCCGTAGCGCCGACGAAAAGCGGTAGAGAAGTTGGTGGCGTGCTGGTAGCCCGACATCCAGGCCGCCTGCTGCACGCTATAGCCCTCCAGCAGATAGCTTCTTGCCCGCGCCAGGCGGCAATCGCGCAGGTAGTCAAAAACCGAACAGCCGTAGGCCTGGCGAAACTTACTGCGCAAGCTGCTGGAGCTCATCGCCGCCCGCTGGGCCAGCTCATTGAGGGTGTAGTCGTTTTCCGGCGCCTGCTCCAGCAGGCGGCGAACTCTCTCCAGCCGCTGCTGTTCGCCGCCCGCCGGGGCGACGTGCTTCGCGCTTTCATCCTGACAGACGCTCAGTCCATGGCCGAACAGCTGCAGGATAAGCCCTTCCAGCATCAGCTGTCGGGACACGCGACTCAGCGCGCTCTGCTGCGCGTACTGCAGTCCGCTCAGCAGAAAACCCGGTATCTGCCAGATAAGCGTTGGCGTCTGGCACCTTTCCCACTCGCGCATCAATGAATCGAGCAGGCCATCGCGCCAGGTGCCGTCCGGGTAGAGTCCGAGGGAGAGCGTACGGAGCCGGCTGTCGGCATCGTGGCGGGCGCGCATGGCCTGATGTTCGCTAAGGCGCGAGGTGAAGGCCATCCCGGAACGCACCAGGTGCTGCTCCCCGTTGAGGGTCAGCGCGACGCAGCCTTCCAGCACCACCAGCATATAGAGCGGGCTACTGTGGCGGGAGGTGGTCTCATAAGGCTGCAATACGTGAACATCAGAATGGGTGACGCACATGCCGCAGGGCAGGGTCATCTCTTCCACTTCTCCCCGCAGCACCGGGCTGGCGTGCGGAGGCTCCGGCTTTTGCAGCAGCTGCGGGAAGCGGTAGTCGATACCGTATCGTTCACCAAACGCCATAAACTCGCTGACGGAGAAGGTTTTCCTCAGCGCCTGGCGGGCGGGTTCGTTCTGCGTAGTTGTCTTGTTCATGCGGTTTTCGGCACCGGAGAGGGCGTCATCGGATGACGTCACCTTATCACTGCGCGGGCAGGGCGACAATAAAGATGAGAATCATTATCAACTTTTGCGCTGCGGCACAGAAGGCGCGCGGACGGCCGCTATCCGTGCGCCAGCGGCAGGGATCAGGCGTCAGCGTTGTCCAGCGGCCAGGAGTCGAACAGGTAGCCGTCGAAGTAGATATCATCGACGTTGGAGAACTCCAGCAGGCGGCGTTTGACGTTTTCCAGATGCTGCCACATGGCAAGCTTGGCCGCCCGGGCGTCTTTTTTGATTAAGGCGGCGAGGATCCGTTTGTGATCCACCAGCCACTCCTGACGGTAGTGGGTATCGCCGAGATGGCGGTGCAGCTGGATCCACATGGGGTTATTTTCCCGCCACTGCCATGACTGCCTGAACAGCTCGACCAGCATACTGTTGTGGGTCGCTTCGGCAATGGCCAGATGAAACTGCATATCGCCGCTTTCGGAGCCGCCCGGCGCGCTGCTGGCCAGCTCGCGCTCTTCCAGCTGCAAAGCCTGGCGCATTTTGATGATATCTTCCCGGGTTGCCTGCAGTGCGGCAAATTCGGCGATATTGCTCTCCAGCAGCTGGCGGGCCTGCAGCAGTTCAAACGGACCGGCATCATTGCAATGATTGATGTCCGCGCTCTCCGCCGCGCCTTCTCCGACGGCGTTATCGAGCACGTAGATCCCGGCGCCGCGGCGCACTTCGACCAGCCCTTTAATCTCCAGCATGATCAGCGCCTCGCGGACCACGGTGCGGGTCACGTCCAGCATCTCGGCGATTTCGCGTTCCGGCGGTAAGCGATCGCCGGGGTTATAGGGCGTCTGGACGATCAGATTGCGGATCAACGCGCCGACTTCCTGATAGGGTCTGTGCTGAGAAGTTTGTGATTTCATGATGTTATGTTGTGAGATGCGATAGCCCGGTGGCTGACTATAGCATCTGGCCAGGGGGTTGGCACCTCCCCTTGCGCGGAGAGTGGGAAAACGGGTCAACCACATTGGTGTTCAGTTGACCCGTGGCAGGACAGAGCGTTACAGGCCGCCGCCGAGCGCCGCAACGCACTCGCGGGCGCCGCGTTCGCACAGCGCGTGGTAAGCCTGCGTCACCGCCGCAATAAAATCGCTATTGTCCGGCAGATCGTGGGCAAAAATTCCGCTTAACGCCAGCAGCGCGGCGACGCGTTCTGCACCCTGAAAACGCTGGTTGATCTGTTGGATCTCCGCCAGCAGCGGGTCGACGACATCAATAGGCTGCCCCCGCTCGTCGATGCCCTGGGTATAGCGCATCCAGCCCGCCACGCCGAGCGCCAGATGGCGCCAGCTGCTGCCGTTTTGCAGATGCAAACGGATGGGATCCAGCAGGCGCTGCGGCAGCTTCTGGCTACCGTCCATGGCGATCTGCCAGGTACGATGGCGCAGCGACGGGTTGCTGAAACGGGCAATCAGCAGCGTGGCGTAGGCCTGGAGATCGGTGCCTTCCGGCATGGAGAGCGTCGGCGCCTGCTCCTGCATCATCAGGGCGAAAGCCGCTTCACGATAGGCCGGGTTGGTCATGGTATCGGCGATGGTTTCATAGCCGCCGAGATAGCCAAGATACGCCAGGAAGGAGTGGCTGCCGTTGAGCATCCGCAGCTTCATCATTTCAAACGGCACGACGTCTTCAACAAACTGCGCGCCGACTTTATCCCACGCCGGGCGGCCGCTGACGAAGCTATCTTCAATCACCCACTGGCGGAACGGTTCGCAGGCGATGGCGCACGGATCGTAGACCCCAAGCTGGTCGGCAATCTCCTGCAGCGTTTCCGGCGTCGCCGCGGGTACGATGCGGTCAACCATGGTGCACGGGAAGGTGGCATGGGCTTCAATCCACGCCGCCAGCAGCGGGTCGCGCGCCTGGGCCAGGCCAAGCACCGCCACTTTCGCCACGTGGCCATTCTCGCGGACGTTATCGCAGGACATCACCGTAAAGGCCTCAAGCCCCTGTTCACGGCGCAGGCGCAGCGCTTCGACAATATATCCTATGGCGGATTTCGGCGTCGTCGGGTTGGCGAGGTCGTGTTGAATCAGCGGGTTGTTGAGATCGAGCTGGCCGCTGGCCGCATCGGTGCAGTAGCCTTTTTCAGTGACCGTCAGGGAGACGATTGCCGTGTGCGGACGCGTCATGGCGCGCAGAATGCCGTCACAGCCGTCGATTTCCGGATGCAGCGCCTCTTTCATCGAACCGATAATTTTCAGCGCGGTGCTGTCAGCGCCTTTTTCCGCCACCGTGTAGAGCAGCTGCTGATTTTTCAGCTGTTCAATCAGAACGCGATCGTTGCCCGGCATCAGGTTGACTTCGCAGATGCCCCAGTCGCTGTCGCTGGTTTCCAGCAGATGATGGGTATAAAGCGCCTGATGCGCGCGGTGAAATGCGCCGCAGCCCAGGTGAACGATGCGGGATTCCAGGCGAGAACGATCCCACGCGGGGCGCGTCACCGGCAGGTTGCTGTCGGCAATGGTTGCAGTCATAGCAAACTCCAGAGTGGGCCGCAAAAGGCGGCCGAAGAGGTAAAGGCGGGACGTCGGCCCCGCCAGTCAGGAATTAGCGGCTAAAAAAAGCGCGCTGAATCGCCAGCTCGACGCCGCGAACTTCAGCCAGCCCTTTCAGGCGACCAATCGCGGAATAGCCGGGGTTGGTTTTCTTTTTCAGATCGTCGAGCATCTGGTGGCCGTGGTCAGGACGCATAGGGATAAGATCCTCTTTGCCTTCCGCTTTACGGCGGTGCTCTTCTTCAACAATCGCTTTCACCACTTCGTACATGTCCACGTCGCCGTGCAGGTGAGCGGCTTCGTGGAACGTTTTCGGGTTCTCTTCGCGCAGCGTAGAGCGCAGATGGGTGAAGTAAATGCGCGGGCCGAACTGCTTAATCATATCCACAAGATCGTTGTCGGCGCGGACCCCGTAGGAGCCGGTGCACATGGTAAAGCCGTTAGCCATGCTGTTCACCGTGTCGACCATCCACTGCATATCTTCAATGGTCGAGACGATGCGCGGCAGGCCGAGAATCGGGCGCGGCGGATCGTCCGGGTGTACCGCCATACGTACGCCAACCTCTTCGGCGACGGGGATAATCGCTTTCAGGAAGACGGCGAAATTCTCGCGCAGCGCGGCTTTATCAATATCTTTATAGGTGGCAAGGTGCTGGCGGAACTGGTCGAGGGTATATCCCTCTTCCGCGCCCGGCAGACCGGCGATAATGTTGCGGGTCAGGCGCGCTTTATCTTCATCGCTCATGGCGGCGAAACGCTGATTCGCCTGAGCGACCTCTTCGGCGGTGTAGTCCGCTTCCGCGCCCGGACGCTTGAGGATATGCAGTTCAAAGGCGGCGAATTCAATTTGATCGAAACGCAGGGCTTTGGAGCCATCCGGCAGGACGTATTCCAGGTCGGTACGGGTCCAGTCGAGGACCGGCATAAAGTTGTAGCACACGGTACGGATGCCGCATTGGGCCAGATTGCGCAGGCTCTGCTGGTAGTTAGCGATCCACTTGGCGTAGTTGCCGGTATGGGTTTTGATCTCTTCGTGAATCGGTACGCTTTCGACCACCGACCATACCAGCCCGGCGGCTTCCACGATGGCTTTACGCTTGAGGATTTCGTCAACCGTCCACACTTCACCGTTCGGGATATGGTGCAGGGCGGTAACCACTCCGGTTGCGCCCGCCTGACGGACGTCAGCTAAAGTGACCGGATCGTTAGGGCCATACCAGCGCCATGTCTGTTCCATGCTTAACCTCTTTCACGTTATTGACCTGCTTCAGGCCGCTGCTTTGATGGTAGCGTCGGTTCCGGTCAACCATCGTAACGGAGGGGAAACCAGACGATATGGCGTATAAATTCCTCCAATTGGTCGAACATGTCAACCATGAATGGCAAATTGGTAAACCAAAGTGTGACGGAGATGCGTGAAGGGGAGGGAACGTTAAACAGGGCGGCATTGTTAAACCGCCACGGGGCGCGGGCTGATTCTGCTGGCGTTAGTGTTAAGCATTTTTCATGTACTTCAAGAGATTACTCAGAACCGGAGAAGTGGAATTCTTCATGGGCATAGGGCCAGTGCGCGGCGGGTAGCGATGTGTTGCGAAATGGTTAACCAATGTGCCAAACCTATCGACCAGAAGAACGGAGGCGGTCATTGATACCGGCCGGAGCGCGTACGGACTCGCAGCAGATCACACTTTTTGATTATTACGATTTCCATATAAAAACTACGTGTTATCATTCCGCTGGTAAATACCTTTTCAACTCTCACCGAGGCTTTGATGCTGGAGAATGTCATCATCAGATAATCAGCTTCCCGACCTTTTCAGGCCGGACTGGTTATCGCTGCGCTTAAACCTTACGCGAACACCTGCGGGTGTTGGCTCGTTTTTACGCATGATGATTAACAGGTTTCTTCAGTATGAATCTATCCCGTCAGGAACAACGTACCTTACACGTTCTCGCTAAAGGTGGCCGGATCGCGCACATCCGCGATGCATCAGGCCGCGTCACCTCTGTTGAATGCTACAGCCGCGAAGGGCTCCTGCTCAGCGACTGCACGCTCGCCGTTTTCAAAAAACTCAAAACCAAAAAGCTGATTAAGTCCGTCAACGGACAGCCCTACCGCATCAATACCACCGGGCTGAATAACGTCCGCGCACAGCTGGACAATCGCTAAGGAGCCTCTGATGACAAACCACAGCTTCACTTTTCATGTCGCCTCTGAAGGCGATACCGATGACATTCTCGACGTCGAAACCCGGGCTTTCGGCTACAGCAAAGAGGCCAGGCTGGTGGCCGATTTGCTCAACGATGAGAGCGCCTGCCCGACGCTATCGCTGCTGGCCAGGCATAACGGAGAGGCGGTTGGGCATATTTTATTCACCCGGGCGACGTTCAAAGGGGAGCCGGACTCGCCGATGATGCACATCCTTGCTCCCCTGGCGGTGGTGCCGGAATACCAGGGCGTGGGCGTTGGCGGAGAGCTTATCCGGCACGGCATTGAGCAGTTGAAAGCAATGGGAAGCCAGATGGTATTTGTTCTGGGCCACGCCGCTTACTACCCCAGGTACGGGTTTGAGCCATGCGCGGGAGATAAAGGCTATCCGGCGCCTTATCCGATTCCCGCGGCGCATAAAGGCTGCTGGATGCTGCAGCCGATTTCGTCTCAGCCGCTGGGACGAACGGGCCAGATACAGTGCGCCCGGGCGTTAATGAAACCCGAGCACTGGCGCGAGTAATCAATAAGGAGATGATGATGACTATTGGCACGATTATTACCGGTTCCAGGCATATCGCGTTGTCATCCCGGGAGCGCAAAATCCCCTGGGATGAACCGGCTTTTAGCCAGCGTATGCTGGAGAACCATCTGTCGCAGGAGCACGACTGGGCCAGCCGCAGGCGGTCGGTTATCGAACAACAGGTCGCGTGGATTGCCGGACAGCTACCCGCCGGCGCGCGCATTCTGGACCTCGGCTGCGGGCCGGGCTTTTACACCCGCCTGCTGGCGGAGCGCGGCTTTTACTGTACGGGCGTGGATTTTTCGCCGGCGTCGATCGCCTGGGCCCGGCAGCAGGCGCAGGCGGCCGGGCTGGATATTGCCTATCACCAGCAGGACGTTCGCGAGTACGCGCCGGAAACCCAGTTTGATTTCATTATGATGACCTTCGGTGAACTGAACGTGTTCAGCGCGGCTGAGGCCCGCTCGCTGGTTCATCGCTGCGCGCAGTGGCTGGTTCCGTGGGGAAAGCTGCTCATCGAGGTTCATACCTATGCTGAAGTTAAACGTCAGGGAATGGCCGATCCCGGCTGGCAGCGCTGTCCGCAGGGGCTGTTTCTTGATGTTCCGTACCTGCTGCTGACGGAGCACGCCTGGGATCCGGCGGCTCAAACCAGCTCCACGCGGTTTATGGCGATTGAAGAGAGCGGCAAGGTGACGCGCTTCGGCAGCCGGATGACCGCCTGGCACGATGACGCTTATCTCGACCTGCTGCGCACGGCGGGTTTGACCACCATTACCCGCCCGGATGAGGTGGAATGGCCGGTCAGCGAAACCTTTACCGGCAAGCTGTACGCGCTGCTGGCCGAAAAAAACGTTCCCGATTCTCTTTCCGCAAAACCCATAAAAGGAATTCAACCATTGGATATTCCACGTATTTTCACCATTAGTGAAAGCGCTCACCGCATCCATAACCCGTTTACGCCGGAAAAATACGCCGCTCTTGGCCGCGCGCTGCGAATGAAGGCCGGAACCCGGATACTCGACCTCGGCAGCGGATCGGGGGAGATGCTCTGTACCTGGGCGCGCGATCACGGCATTCGCGGCATCGGCGTCGACATGAGCGCGCTGTTCAGCGAGCAGGCTAAGCTGCGGGCAGAAGAGCTCGGCGTTGCCGACCGCGTGACGTTTATTCACCAGGACGCCGCCGGTTATGTGGCCGAGGAAAAATGCGACATCGCCGCCTGCGTGGGCGCGACCTGGATCGCCGGCGGCGTCGCCGGGACTATCGAGCTGCTGAGCAAAAGCCTCAAGCCCGGCGGTATGCTGCTGATCGGCGAACCGTACTGGCGCCAGGTACCGGCAACGGAAGAGATAGCACAGGCCTGTGGCGCCTCTTCGCTCGCCGACTTTCTGACGCTTGCCGATCTGGTCTCCTCTTACGATGCGCTTGGCTATGACCTCGTCGAAATGGTGCTGGCGGACCAGGAAGGTTGGGACCGCTACGAAGCGGCGAAATGGCTCACCATGCGCCGTTGGTTAGAGGAAAACCCCGATGATGAGTTTGTGCCAGAAGTCCGGGCGGAGCTGACGATGGCGCCAAAACGCCATGCGACTTATACGCGTGAATATTTTGGCTGGGGCGTATTTGCGTTAATCAAGCGGTAGTTGAAAGACCCGGCATAGCAGGAAGGCTATGCCGGGATCAGGGGGGCAGAACGGCAGGAAAGGGCGTCCCTGGATGTTCTCTTGTCAGTTTACGCATTGCCCAGGACAGCAGCCGGTTAGCGGCGAACTGGCCATATTCATTACGTTTTCAGGATAATTTCTTGGGG